>JBBQIC010000055.1:0-15759 GCA_038324555.1 Chloroflexia bacterium | reverse complement strand
AGAAAGTGTCTCCACTGTTTCTCATTGAGCATCTGGCGCATTTGCTCATATTTCTCTGTTCGACTGGCTCGTATCCGTGTCATGTCGCTAACATGACATATCTCCCTTATAATGTCAACTTATTACCGCGCTCGCCCTTAGCCAAAGTCGGCCAGCCGGTAGCAGGCGCGTCGTTGGTAAGCCGCCGCTCGGTGGTCTTTACGTTGGCGGGCCTCTGCCCGGCCTCATCATCTCCGGCGGCGCGTGCAACGATCTCTATGAAGCCCTCTATAACGTCTGTCTCCCAGTCAGCGCGAGCTAACCCACCGGCCAGGGCTTTAGCGGCCTCATGGCGGCTACCCTGCGCGGGCCAATGACGCGCCAGCAGCGTAGCAGCAGCCAGCCGATCTGTGTAACCGCGCAACTCTCGCCCATCCAATCCGTGTGGGCGCACATTGCCGTTATGAGGCGCTTCGTCCCAAAGGATGCTCTCGCCTGACGGGTGTATGCTGGACGGAAAGATGGTTTGAGCACCAGTAGACCGCAATTCCAGGAGCATAGTGCCATCTGTGTCTTCATACTGCCTCGTCTCAACCAAAGGATCAACGCGGTATAACCTGTGCGACCTCGGTTTACCAGCGCGCCCAAACACCGTGCCGGTTGTGGGCAAGAAATCGTCAGAGAGTGACAAGGCTTCTGGGCAATCAAGGTCCACATCTACCAGACCCTGCGAAGGCTCTCCCAACAACACACCTACATTCTCCGCATGATCGTTGAATCGACGCAGCACGTCCCTTGCGCTGATGCGCTCCAACTGCCAACCCCGTCTATTTGGATTTTTCGACTTGTAGGGCACAGGAATAGGTGACCAGCCCATCTGAATGTATTCCGAAGCCTCTTGCGATACGTTATAATGATCGTGGGAGCTACTGTGTGCATCCAAAGCGTACCTCCTAATGAGCCGCCCCATCGCTGCCAAGCCGGGCGGCTTCTTTTTGCTGTTCAATCCACCTCTGCAAATCGGCGAGGGGTACTCTTATTGAGTCACGTATTCGGATGTAGGGCAATTCACCGGCGGCAATCATCTCGTAGGTTTTGCTGCGTGAGATACCAAGCGCCTCTCCTGCTTCATGGACTCTGAGAAGTAAACGATCTGTCATGCTGTTACCTCCGTTCTGACAAAGCCAGAGCGGTCTACTTCTGAGGTGGGTTGCGCTTCTCCCTCATCAGATAAAAGGCCACATCTGCGCGCTTCTTCACGCAGCAGAAAGCGTAATTGCTCGCGTGGATGCCGACAGTCTCTAGCTGCCATGCTCATGAGCGCCTGCAATTCGGAATCATCAAGGGGAACGGTAATTCGCAAATTTGGCATGTTCGAGTCTCCTTTGTAATGGAAAGCGGGTAGGTTTTACACCTACCCGCATCATACAAAAGAACTGCTCAGAACGAATAGCTATTAATCTAAATCTTCTATTATCTTCTTTGGTAAACTCACTATCATGTGGTTGTAACTATCTCTAGGCTTCGCCAAAGGTCCACCGCGCTTGTCCAACTTCTCTAACCATTTAGGATATACTTCATCACGAGTGTACCCTTTTATGTGAACTAGGGTACGTGCCCATTCATCCACGTCATATCGCCGTCGTCCTGGCGGTTCCTGTGCCTTCTGAATATGGATAGTGGCTTGGGGCGTTGTGGGCGCTGAAGTGAAATACCCAACCAATCGTGCTCGTAAAGCGTTCCAATAGTCTACAAAAGCAGGGTCACGGAGTTCCGGTACGATATGGGCGCGGGTGTTGTTGCCATTGGGGGTAACATGAAGAATGAGGACCACAAGTGTGATGTTCCCTGTATTTGTAGCGTTCATCTCCTTATGCAGCGCCACTATCGTTATCTCTCCTGCTTGGGCGTTTGGTGAGGCTGGTGGCATAGGGCCACCGCTACGGTTACTAACCCGGTTCCCCCTTACCCGCGTCTCACTAACCCAATCGGGCAAATAGAGAGTCTGGTTGCTGACACCAACATTTAGCCAACCCTCTTGCGCTAGAAGTTGGTGAAATGATGACTCTTGCCGAATTTCCTTTAGAAACTTCTCAACTGTGATCACGAGGGTTTGAGCGTTCATGTTAAGAGTGAATGCCTCAAGGTTCGCGTCGGTTCCTTCCATGCTGCTATCCCACAAACCCGAAGGCCCGGCCTGACTGTGGTAGCAATCGGGCGCGGGCCTTCGTAGGTAGTATACAACTGTTATTGAGTAACCGCCGATGCTACCACAACGCCGGAAACTGTTCTTATTATTGGAGTTTACCACAGGCATAGGCAAGCGTGGGAATATTCACATACACATACACCTACGTCTATGAACCACTGTAGCCATGTAGCCAAACATGTAGCCCAATCGCTGGATTTTGGTGGATAGGGGCAGATGGTTTAGGTCTAGTGTTCTGATTTTACGCATAGGTTGGATACCTTCGGATACCTTCAGACCCCTTACAGTCACATTCGCATTGTAGAGGTCAGCGGTTCGAGCCCGCTCAGGTCCACCCCATTTTAGGCACAAATATAGCTCAGGCTGTTTATCCCTGAGTTAGTAGAAGCGTTCTAGACTATCCTAAGACCTGATCTACACTGATGGCTCCAGGCAATCCACCAGGAAACGCCAGCGTCTCGCCTCGCCTCGCAAGCGCCATCTTCTGATACTTGCCGTCCGCAGGTTCTGAATAAACCTCGATTACATCCTTATCCACATTGACCAGCCACGCATCTGGTATGCCTGCCTCGGCGTACAAGGGCACTTTCACACGGCGATCAGTAGCCAACGTACTGTCCGCTACCTCTACAAGCAAGAGTACATCCTCAGCAATCGGACGCCGATTCTTGTACAAACTCCGATGTCCCCTAAAGAGCGCAACATCAGGTTCGGGCTCAGAATCTCTAAGCAGAAGGACTGGGTTCTGCACCGACACAGTTACTGTTTCACTATCCAGCAATTCATGAAATAGAGTATTCAGATTATTCACACAGGCCGCATGTCGGACTCCAATAGCAGCCATCTCTACAATCTCTCCCCTGATAAGCTCCACACGGTCATCTTCATCGAGAATCCCCTTCTCAATCATCTGCTCATATTCCTTAACTGTCCACAACTTGAGTGCAAGACTCACAGCCATAGTTCTCACCTTTCTTTCCCTAACTGCCGTTCACGCTCGTCCGCTCATGATAAGATTATAGCATACCGAAAAGCTCGGAGGCATCCAGCATCCAGGGTCTATGCAAAGTCAGCGTTGGACCCGCAAACCAACGCTGACTTTGCATCCATCCCTGTCAACCTCCAAGCCTGGTTAATGTTCAGGTTTAGGGTATTGACGTAGGGGCAGGTCTCCGTGCCTGCCCTGGTTGGCGCACCCCGATATTGGCGGTAAACCACCAGGGCAGGCACGGAGACCTGCCCCTACGAGTTTTCCTTTACCCCAACTCTGAACATTCCCACAAACCTGTTCTCCTTGCACCCCACGTTCATTTTCAGTATAATCTCAGGTACACGTTGCCAAAGAACAGAGAAAAACCATGCACAACACGTCGAACACCCACAACGACAACAACGACAAATCCTACTATATATGGACTATCGGCTGCCAGATGAACGTCGCCGACAGCAACTACGTCGCCGCCGCCCTCCAAAAGCGCGGTTACGCCGAAACTGAGGAGATAGACGCAGCCGATGTCGTGGTGCTCAACTCTTGCACGGTGCGTCAGGCAGCCGAGGACCGCATAGTGGGCAAACTGGGCGAGCTTGCCCGCATCAAAAAGCAAAAACCCGGCACCTTCGTCGCCCTCACCGGCTGCATGGTCACGGAAGACCAGACAACGTTGCGCCGCCGCTTCCCAATGGTAGACCTCTTCTTCAAGCCGTCCGCCGTATCCGATTTCCTGGTCGGCCTGCCCGATAATGCAGCCCCCGACCTCGGAGAATATGGCGTTGCCCTCGCGCTCGAAGGATTGCTGCCCACAGCGCAAGCGGGCGGTATCGCCTCCTACATCCCTATCATCTACGGCTGCAACAAGACATGCACCTACTGTATCGTGCCCTTCCGCCGGGGTAAGGAACGCTCGCGCACAATAGACGACGTAGCCAAAGAGGTTGAATACCTGACCACCAAAGGCGTGCGCGAAGTTACCCTCCTGGGCCAGAACGTAGACACCTACGGCTATGACCTGCCGGAGCCGACCGACCTTGCTGCCCTTCTAACCAGGCTCAACGACATCGAAGACCTGTGGCGCATACGCTTTCTCACCTCGCACCCGAAGGACATGGCGCAGAACTTGATAGACGCCGTAGCCACGCTGCCCAAGGCGATGGAGCATATCAACATTCCGGTACAGGCGGGCGACGACGAGATTATCAAGCGCATGAAGCGTCGTTACACCCTGCGCTACTACCGAGACCTCATCCAGCGTATACGAAGGACCATTCCGGGCGCGTCCTTGGCGACTGATATAATAGTCGGCTTCCCCGGCGAGACCCACGACCAGTTTATGCACACCCTCGACCTGCTCGAAGAAGTCAGGTTCGACAAAGTTCACGTCGCCGCCTACTCGCCGCGCCCCGGCACAGTCGCCGCTACGTGGCCCGACGACGTGCCCCATTGGGAGAAGATGGTCAGGCTGCACGCGGTTGAAGCCTTACAAGAGCGTATAGCGCGTGAGCTAAACAGCAAGCACCTCGGCGAAGAAATGGAAGTCCTGGTTGAGGGCGCCGAGCGCGGCAAATGGCAAGGCCGCACCCGCACCAACAAAATAGTCTTCTTAGAAGACGATGGACGATGGACGATGGACGATAGTATGAACGACGAGGAGCACAACGACCATCGTCCATCGTCCATCGTCCATAGCCCATCGTCCATCGTCCATCGTCCATCGTCCACCCAGGACCGCACAGGCCAGATGGTCCTCGCACGCATAGAAGAGGCTGGCCCCTGGTCTCTGCAAGGTCGGCTCGTCAAAGTCATACACGAAGCCCCGGAAACCCTGAAAGAAGCTAGAAAGGCAAAGAAGCGGACTTTCGACCTACCCCTTATGGCGATTCCTACAACTACAGCGCTCACAAAATAGGACTAAAGTCCCCCCCAAAATACCCAACCAGGTTGTATCCAGAATCGTATATTAACGTGTACAATAACCTGTGCCAGGCTCAGAGGCCGTAGGTCGGGTGGCATCTGGCACAAACATTGCCTTTATGTGTATATACTCGTGCATAAACATCTTGACGAGTTGGCACAAAAAGAGTAATCATACGTTACCTAAATTAATATAGAGATCATTGCAATCGTCGAGGGGGTGACTGGCGGCTAGGTCGGGACGGGCGGTTGCGTGAAAGCGAGGCAAACAGTGATGCAGCAAAATCAAGCAGAGGACAGAATCAGGTTGAGACGGGTCTTACCAGAGAAAGCAATTGCCCTGGCGATGCAGAATCGTTGGTCTGAAGCCGCCGACATCAACCGCAAGCTAATCGAGCTTTACCCGAACGATGCCGACGCCTACAACAGGCTCGGCAAAGCCCTCCTGGAGATGGGTCGCTACCGCGACGCCCTTAGCACCTACCAGAAGGCGGTCGAGCTTGATCCCAATAACATAATAGCCAAGAAGAACGTAGACCGCCTGGTACATCTGGCCGATAAAGAACCGGCCGCGATCAGGCCCATCCGCGAGACTAGATCGGCCAATGGCGAGTCTGAGCGCATCAACCCCAATATCTTCATCGAAGAGACCGGCAAGACCGGCCTTACCACCCTCCTCCACCTGGGTGAGCCTGCTGTACTTCTCAAGTTGACAGCCGGTGACAGGGCCGAACTGAAGGTCAATGGTAAGATGCTGGAAGTCTACGACGAGGAAGGCCAGTTTGTCGGCTCGGTGGAACCGAAGCTGGCGAAGCGATTGATTGAGCTTCTGGAAGGCGGCAACCGCTACGCGGCGGCTGTCACAACAGCAAGCGAGAAGTCCATAACCCTAATCATACGCGAGACTTACCAACACCCCTCGCAGCGCGGCAAGTTCTCATTCCCGCCCAAAGCTCTGCCCGCCGGAACCTATCGCCCGTACATGCGCGAAGGCGCCCTGCGCTATGGCATGGACGAGGACGAGGAAGGTATGTTCGACTACGACGCCGACGATAACGATCTCGATACAGACGAGACCGAGGAAGAGTTGGAGTACGAAGAAGAAGAGCCAGGCGAGGAAGAAGAAGCTTAGTCTCCCTGCTTCTAAATTAGCGTAAAAGACAAACCACAGCCTGGGGCTGTGGTTTGTCTTTTATAACGGACAACTTACTTGATTAGCGAAGGCACTATAAACGACAGTGCGATAAGCACTACCAAGCAGATAGCAGTTAGTATTATCAGCTTGCGGATGTCGCCGCGTATATATTGCATCTCCTCGGTGAGAGGAAGGGTCGCAGTGCTGAGACGCACGCGCGCTCCACGGGCAGCCATGTTGGCGCGCTGAGTCACCGCCGATGAGCTTGCCGCTCGCCTCGCGGCTGAACTTGCGGCGGTCCGCGCAGGCGCAGCAGACATAGCTTGCGTTGCCCCGTCCTCATAGCCGCCCACGGCGCTGGTGTCGCTCCCCGGCTCTGCGACCACGCTACCCGCGCCCATCTGCGACTGCTGGGCCATGCGCCTGCGCCACTGATCTTCCTTGGTTCGGTTCTGGCTGGGCTTTCCCGCGGGTTTTGCTGCTGGCCTTACCGTCTTCTTTGCCATCGAAGGGTACTCCTCTAACTGTCAATATAGTAGTAAAGTGTTCTAGCGTTCTTATTGTTCCGGCGGGACGACCCTGTAGTCCCCATCAATTGTTTGGCCGTTTTGCCCCGTGCCCCGGTAAGATGTGCCGGAGTCACCGGACATGCCGAGAGCGCGTTTGTGCTCATCTACTACATGGCCCGGCGAAAAGCGCACCATAAGGTTCATGCCAAGCAGTACTACTCCCAGGTCATCAAGTTGCCCAGGCCCGAGTATGAAGTCGGGTATCAGGTCCACGGGCGACAGAAAATAAATCGCCACAAGCAATGGAATACCGATCTTTATCCAGGACGGCACACGGGGGTCACCCGCCAACCGCAAGACAAGCCGGAGATTTTTCAGCACTTCTGTCATTGCCGTCACCTTAGCTATAAAACACCTGGCGGCCCCGCAATACGTCCCTGGATAACCATCACAAATCGCATTAAGCTAACTGTCGGGTCCTCAACCGAAAAGGGGCTTACATATTATACCTGACCAGGCAGCCTTTTGCAACCGCGTTTATAGCTGGTCAGGGTCTGCTCTGAAAATAGGTTCTGATCCCTGATCCCTGACCCCCGATCCCTATTTTCAGAGCAGTGGCGTGGTTCGCAAGCTCTTATAGTAGAGAAAATAGGAATCCCCAGGGACAAAACGTTGTGGTATTCTAGCTTAGATGCTATAATGCCAGCAGGCTGATGCGTCAGTCTCATTGTTGCTTACCCCATTGGTCGTGGCGTCGCCAGAGGCGCCGTCTACTGCTTCTTAATAGCACAGGACTTACGCAAAATAGACATCGTCTATCGTCCGTCGTCTATCGTCTATCGTCTCTGCGTAAGCCCTATAGCAAGAAGGTTTTCTCCATGCCAGGAATACCGAGTGGTACTATCACGTTTCTGTTCACCGACATCGAAGGCAGCACCAAACGCTGGGAACGTAACCCCCAGGAAATGGGCGTTACCCTCGCTCGCCATGATGAATTACTAAGCAAGGCTGTAGAGGTCAATGGCGGATACGTCTTCAAGACGGTGGGCGATGCGTTTTGCGCCGCCTTCGCCACCGCTTCACAAGCTCTCAACTCGGCGCTCGACGCCCAGCAAAGCCTGTATCGTGAACATTGGGCAGACACTGGCGACACTGGCGACACTGGCGAGACCGACCGGATAAGGGTACGCATGGCCCTGCATACGGGCGTGGCCGAAGAGCGCGATGGGGACTACTTCGGCCAACCCGTCAACCGTGTGGCTCGCCTCCTCTCTGCCGGGCATGGAGGCCAGACCCTCCTATCGTTGCCCACGTATGAACTGGTGCGCGACCAGTTGCCCGCAGGCACGCAACTGCGCGATATGGGCGAGCATCACCTGAAAGACCTGATCCGCCCCGAACGGGTCTTTCAACTGACCATACCCGGTTTACCAGCCGAGTTTCCTCCACTCAGAACCCTGGACAATCGCCCCAACAACCTGCCCATACAGGCTACGCCCCTGGTTGGGCGCGAAAAAGAGGTCGCCGAGGCCGAGGCGCTTTTGCAGAGGTCAGATGTGCGCTTGCTCACCCTGACCGGGCCGGGAGGTACGGGCAAGACTCGCCTGGGATTACAAGTCGCCGCCGATATGGTAGACCGCTTCGAGGACGGCGTCTTCATGGTCGCCCTCGCCCCCATTAGTGACCCCGACCTAGTGGTGCCCACGGTGGCGATGGCATTGGGCGTCCAGGAAGCTGGAGGTCGTCCACTGTTGGACAGCCTCAAGGACCACCTTCGGGACAAGCAGTTGCTGCTCTTTTTAGACAACTTCGAGCAGATAGTCGAAGCGTCGTCTCATGTGCCGGAACTGCTGGCAAGCGCACCCCGTTTGAAGGCGCTGGTTACGAGCCGGGTAGTCTTGCGGGTATCGGGCGAGCACGACTTCCAGGTGCCTCCTCTGGACTTGCCCAATATTAAGCAACTCCCATCGCTCGAACGCCTGACCCAGTACGAGTCGGTACGCCTCTTTATTGAGCGAGCGCAGGCCGCTAAAACCGATTTTGCAATCAACAACGACAATGCGCCCTTTGTGGCGGAGATATGCGTACGGCTGGACGGGCTTCCGCTTGCCATAGAGCTTGCGGCTGTGCGTATACGCTTATTGCCACCCCAGGCCATGCTCGCTCGCCTGGAAAGCAGGCTGAAACTGCTGACGGGTGGAGCGCGAGACGTGCCCGCCCGCCAGCAGACTCTACGCAACACTATAGCGTGGAGCTATGATCTGTTGGACGAAGGAGAGAAGGCGCTGTTCAGGCGTATGTCTGTATTCGTTGGGGGACGCACCCTGGAAGCGGTTGAAGCCGTGTGCAGCGCGGACGGCGACTTACCTATTGATGTGCTGGACGGAATATCTGCGTTGGTTGACAAGAGCCTCATAAGGCAGCAAGAGGGATTGGGTGGAGAGCCGCGCTTTCTAATGTTGGTGACTATAAGGGAATATGCGCTTGAACAATTGGCGGAGAGCGGTGAGGCCGAAAAGTTGCGGCGAGACCACGCGAGCTTCTTCTTGACTTTCGCGGAAGAAGCCGAAACGCACCTTACAAAGGCAGACCAGGTAGAGTGGTTGACACGCCTGGAAGAAGAGCACGACAATCTGCGCGCAGCCCTGAGTTGGGGCCTGAGCGATTTGGGCGAGGTGGAAACAGCCTTACACTTGTGCAACGCGCTATGGAGGTTCTGGTGGTTGCACGGCCATAATATAGAAGGCCGAAAATGGGTAGCATCTGCTCTGGAAAAAGGGCAGGACGCCGGGCCCGCTTTACGTGCCCGAGCCTTATACAGTGCGGGGATTATGGCGCTAGGACAAGGAGACAATGAAAAAGCAAAAACATACTACGAGGAGAGCCTAGCTTTGTTCAAGGAATTAGGAAATAAGCAGGGAATGTCATGGGCGCTGAACGATCTGGGCATACTCATGGAAGCTCAGTTGGATTACGACGGTGCTGAGGTGCTTGTGAGAGAAAGCCTTGACTTGAAGCGACAGCTTGGAGATAAGCGAGATGTCGGTGTCGCATTGGCCAATCTAGGGGATATATTGCGCTATAAGAACGACTATGCACAGGCAATGGTTCTTTTGGAAGAAGGCGTATCTATATTACGGGAAGTGAAAGATACGTATGGATTGGCGACGACGATCGGTGCTTTAGGTATGACGGTACTTTACCAAGGGGACAAGGGTCGGGCAGCAGTGTTCTTCAAGGAGAGCCTGGCACTTAGCATGGAATTAGGCTATATGATGCAAGTCGCAGGGTGTCTGGGAGGACTGGCTGCGGTATCAAGAGCAGAAAGACAGTTTGAAAGAGCCGCGAAAATATTCGGTGCAGTGCAATCTTTGCTTGACACCATGAATACTGCCCTGCACCCTGGCGATCGGAATGACTATGAGCAGAACCTTGCTGAAGTCCGCGCCCAACTGATCGAAGAAGAGTTCAAGGCGGCGTGGGCCGAGGGACAGGCCCTATCTATTGAGCAAGCTATCGAGTATGCCTTGGAGGAGACTCGCGATGAATAACCCACCCACAGGCACAGTCACCTTCCTGTTCACGGACATCGAAGGCAGCACCAAACGGTGGGAACAATACCCCCAGGCGATGCAGATTGCACTCGCCCGTCACGACACACTGCTACGCGATGCCATCGAAGGGAACGGCGGCTACGTCTTCAAGACTATGGGGGATGCTTTCTGCGCCGCCTTCCCCACCCCTCGTGACGCTCTCAACGCCGTACTCGACCTTCAATACGCCCTTCACCGCGAAGAATGGGGCGAAGTGGGCCATGTGCGCGTGCGGGCAGCACTGCATACGGGCGTGGCCGATGTACGCGATGGTGACTACTTCGGCCCTCCTCTCAACCGCGTGGCTCGCCTCCTTTCCGCGGGGCATGGCGAGCAGACCATCCTTTCCCAGCCAACTTTCGACCTGGTGCGCGACTCTTTGCCAGTGGGCGTCAGCCTTCTCGATCTGGGTGAACACCACCTGAAGGACCTGTTTCGACCGGAGCGTATCTTTCAGGTTGTTGCCTCCAATCTACAGGTAGAGTTTCCGCCACTCAGGACTCTGGATAACCACCCCAACAACCTGCCCACTCAGCGCACCCCGCTAATCGGGCGTGGGAAAGAACTCGCCGCCGCACAGGAACTCCTCCTGCGCCCAGACGTTTCTCTGCTCACCCTCACCGGCGCGGGCGGCACGGGCAAAACCCGTATAGGGCTGCAACTCGCCGCTGACGTAATAGACCACTTCAAGGACGGAGTGTTCTTCGTGGGACTGGCGCCTATCACCGACCCCGATTTGTTTGCATCGGCTGTCGCCAAGTCGCTCGGCGTCAAAGAGGTGGGGGACCGTCCACTGGACGAGACACTGAAAAGCTATCTCGCCGACAAGCAGATGCTGCTGCTGCTGGACAACTTCGAGCAACTCATGCCAGCAGCACAGGGTGTGGGGGCACTGCTGGAGGCAGCTCCCAACCTGAAGATACTAGTCACGAGCCGGTCGGCGCTCCATCTCTATGGGGAGCGCGAGTTCTCAGTACCTTCGATGGAACTGCCCAACCCCAAGAAGCTACCCCCTCTCGAGCGGCTGAGCCAGTACGAGACGGTAGCTCTCTTTATCGAGCGAGCGCAGGCGGTAAAATCGGACTTCGTGATAACCAACGAGAACGCTCCCTCCGTCGCCGAGATATGCTACCGTTTGGACGGTTTGCCCCTGGCGATAGAGCTTGCAGCCGCCCGGATACGCCTTTTGACCCCACAGACCATGCTAACGAGGTTGGAAAGCAAGCTGAAGATGCTGACGGGAGGAGCAAGCGACCTGCCCGCACGCCAACAGACCCTGCGCGGCGCAATCGCCTGGAGTTACGACCTGTTAGAGAAGGGGGAGCAACAGCTATTCCGCAGGCTCTCAGTATTCAGGGGTGGTCGCTCTCTCGAAGCTATAGAAGCTATTTGCAACGCCGACGGCGACCTGGAGGTAGACGTGTTGGACGGTGTAGAGTCGCTGGTGGGGAAGAGCTTGATGCAACAGAGGGAAGAGCTAAGGGGTGAGCCGCGCTTCTGGATGCTCGAAACGATTCACGAGTTTGCGAGAGAGCAGCTAGAGGCGAGCGGGGAGGGCGAGGAGCTAAGGAGGTGGCACGCAGAGTATTTTACGGGGATAGCAGAGGAGGCAGAGCCACGCCTAACAGAAGGCGAGCGGCAACTCGTGTGGCTAAACCTGTTGGAAGCGGAGCACGACAACATGAGAGCTGCCTTGGAGTGGGGCTTTAGCGAGAATGGCGATAGTGAGATCGCTTTACGGTTGTCCGGTGCTTTATTCCGGTTCTGGTGGATACATAGCCATCTCGTAGAAGGTAGCCGGTGGCTGGAGAGAGCAGTAGCAATCAGCAGCGGCAACTCCGCCCTATTGGCGAAAGCTCTTTATGGGGCAGGCAATCTCAACGTTGTTCGAGCAAACATCGAGAAAGCACTAATATTCCTCGAGGAGGCGCTAGCGATATTCAAGGAACTGGGGGATAAGCAAGGAGAAGCCAGGACCCTCAACGATTTTGGGCTTACTGATATGTGGCAAGCAAACTACGAGCGGGCGATAACCCTGTTCGAGGAGAGCCTGGTGATAAAGCGGGAGTTGGGGGACAAGAGAGACATTGCCATTGCGCTCAACAACCTTGGGTATGCAGCACATTCTCAAGGCGACTTTGACCGAGCATCGCTCTTTTATGAGGAAAGTCTGGCCTTACAGAGAGGAGGCGCAGATAGGCATGTCCTCGCTTTGCTACTAAATAACATGGCATACATTGCCCAACAAAAAGGTGAATACGGGCGTGCAACCTCCCTCTACGCAGAGAGCCTGGAATTGATACGGCAAGTGGGTGATAAGAAACTGGCTGCTGATTGCCTGGTAGGAGTGGCTGGTATAGCCGGGGCGCGAGGGGATGCGGCGAAAGTCGCTCGGTTGCTTGGCGTCGTAGATGTGCTACTTGATTTCGTCGGTAGCCAGCTAGAGAAGATCGAACGAGCGGAATATGACCGCAGCGTGACCGCCGCCCGCGCCCAACTAGGCGAAGAAGAGTTTGCAAAAGTATGGGCAGAAGGGCAGGCCATGTCGTTTGAGCAAGCAATCGCCTACGCTTTGGAGAACACAAACAGTGAATAACCCACCTACCGGCACAGTCACTTTCCTCTTCACCGACATAGAAGGCTCAACCAAGAAGTGGGAGCAGTACCCCGATGCTATGGGGGCAGCCGTAACCCGCCATGATGTGCTGCTTCGTGAGGCTATCGAAGTGCAAGGAGGCTACGTCTTCAAGACGGTGGGCGACGCCTTCTGTGCCGCCTTCGGCAACCCGCAGGCAGCTTTGGCAGCCGCCCTCTCTGCACAGCGAACTTTCCTTGCGCAGGACTGGAGCGAGGTAGACTCAATACGCGCCAGGATGGCGATGCACACCGGTATCGCCGAAGAGCGTGACGGCGACTACTTCGGCCAGCCCCTCAATCGCGTCGCTCGCTTGCTCTCCGCCGGGCACGGAGGACAGACCCTGCTATCCCTCGCCTGTCAGGAATTGTTGCGCGACGCGCTGCCGCCCGGCATAGAACTGCGGGACATGGGAGAGCACCGCCTTAAAGACCTTTTCCGACCCGAACGGATCTTCCAGGTCCTGGCGCGGGACTTACCAACCGACTTTTCACCACTCACCACGCTCGACAACCGCCCTAACAACCTTCCCCGGCAGACAACTCCGCTCATCGGTAGAGAGAAGGAAGTAGCTGAGGTTTGTAATATTTTATGTCGCCCCGGCGTCGCGCTCCTGACGCTCACAGGCCCAGGCGGCACGGGCAAGACCCGCCTGGGTTTGCAGGCAGCCGCCGACATGGTGGACGACTTTCCTGACGGATCGTGGTTCGTAGAACTGGCGCCCCTCACCGATGCGTCATTGGTCGTCTCCACTATAGCTCAAGAATTGGGCGTCAAAGAGGCCGGGGGCCAGCCGCTGCTCGACACCCTCAAAGGCTATCTACGCGATAAAGAGCTACTGCTGCTGCTCGACAACTTTGAGCAGGTAGCGCAGGCCGCGCCCAGTATCAACCAACTTCTGGTTGCTTGCCCTCATCTCAAAGTGCTCACCACCAGCCGGTCGGCGCTGAACCTGCGTGGAGAGCACGAGTACGCGGTGCTGCCTCTCGAGTTGCCCGACCCTAAGCGATTGCCCTCGTTGGAGCGACTCTCCCAGTACGAGTCCGTGCGCCTCTTTATCGAGCGCGCTCAGGCCGTGAAATCAGACTTCGTTATAACCAACGAGGACGCCCCCGCCATAGCCGAAATCTGCGTGCGGCTAGACGGCCTGCCACTAGCCATAGAGCTTGCAGCCGCCCGCATCAAACTCCTGCCGCCGCAAGCGATGCTGGCGAGGCTGCAAGCTCGATTGAAGCTGCTCACGGGAGGCGCACGCGACCTGCCGGCTCGCCAGCAAACGCTGCGTGGCGCTATAGAGTGGAGCTACGAACTGCTGGACGAAGGCGAAAAGCAGTTATTCAGGCGCATGGCTGTCTTCCAGGGCGGGCGCACCTTCGAGGCTGTCGAAGCAGTGTGCAACGCAAACGGCGACCTTCAGGCGGACGTGCTGGAGGGGGTCGGCTCGTTGTTGGGCAAGAGCTTGTTGCAGCAGCGAAAGGGGACGGACGAAGAACCGCGCTTCTGGATGCTCGAAACTATCCACGAGTTTGCCAGGGAGGCGATGGCCGAAAGTGGAGAAGCGGATGTGCTGCACCATGAGCACGCCGCGTACTTCTTGAGGTTTACCGAAGAGGCCGAACTACAGTTGACGGGCGGGCGGCAAGCCGAAGCTTTCAACCGATTAGAAGAAGAACACGACAACTTGAGAGCGGCGCTAGAGTGGAGCCTCGGCGAAAAGGGCAGCGTGGAGACTGCTCTGCGCATGTGCTGGTCGCTCTGGCGGTTTTGGGTCAGGCGCGGCCACTACGCCGAGGGCCGCAGATGGACGCAGAGGGCGCTGGCGAGTGGCCCCAATGCGCCTGCACTGATGCGGGCCAGGGTACATTACGCGGTGGGCCTAATAAATCTCTATCAAGGGGATACGGCAACAGCGGTCATCCACGATAAAGAAGCCCTGGCTTTGTTCAGCGAGGTTGGCGACAAACGAGGTATGTCGTGGGCGCTCAACGATATGGGAAATTTGGCGTACATGGAGGGCGACCTTCAGAAAGCTATAACACTCTTCGAAGAGAGCCTGGTTCTCAAGCGAGAGTTGGGTGACCAACGAGATATTGCCATCGGTATCGGTAATCTGGGAGAGATGGCGCGCTTCTCGGGCGATTACGAACGAGCATCATCGCTGTTCGAGGAATCGCTAACTGTGCAGAGGCAGTTGAAAGACAAATACGGCATGGCAATAACAATCACCAACATTGGCTACATTGCGAGTAGCCAGGGCGACCACGACAAAGCGCTGGTTCACTTACAGGAAAGTCTCGCCATTTGCTGGGAGTTGGGGGACAAGGTGAATACCGCAGGGGCGCTAGCCGGGTTAGCGGGAGTAGCAGTCGCAAAAGGACAAGCAGCGCGAGCAGCGCGTCTATTCGGAGCGGTGGAAGCGATACTTGATTCGGTGGGCGCTCTTATGAATACCACTGACAAAGCGGACTACGAGCAAAACGTAGCTTCTGCCCGTGCCCAACTCGGCGAAGAAGCATGGCAGGCTATGTGGGCCGCCGGGCGAGCGATGAGAATAGAGCAAGCAATCGCTTACGCACTGGAAGATAGCAACAATGACTAGCCCACCTACGGGTACTATCACATTCCTGTTCACCGACATCGAGGGCAGCACTAAACGCTGGGAGCGGTTCCCTGATGAAATGAGGTCTGCCCTCAAGCGTCACGACGCTTTGCTGCGCAACTCCATTGAAGCCAATAGCGGCTACGTCTTCAAGACTGTGGGCGATGCCTTCTGCGCGGCTTTCCCCACTGC
>JBBQIC010000054.1:0-15781 GCA_038324555.1 Chloroflexia bacterium | reverse complement strand
AACCTCAGAAGTAGCTGCCTGGGAGAGGGACCGCAACACTGCCCACGTCACCATCAACTGGCACTTCACCACCGAGGATGCCCGCATCAAGCTGCGCCACCTCTATCCGGTCATCAATATTTCGTTGGTAAGGTACTAGTCGTCCATATCTAGAACAGCAAAGCTCCGCACGGCGCATAAACCCGCCGTGCGGAGCTTTGTTGTACCTGAATCAGGTATAATAGTCGTTGTCGAGTGGCTGAACTGATAACTCACCTTACGCAGTGGAGTAGCAGGGTTACCGCAAAGTTGAAAGCAAAACTATGTGGGCAACAAACCAACTAACCCGTGTCATTCTGAGCCGCAGCGAAGAATCACTACACGGGCGTAAGTGTTCGAGATAGTGGCACTGAATTCCCAGATGGGTTGGTAAGGTGAGTGATTCTTCGCTGCGGCTCAGAATGACACGGATTAGTTGGTTTGTTGCCCGTGTAGTGATTCTTCGCTGCGGCTCAGAATGGCACGGGTTAGTTGGTCCTACTTCTTCTAGCGACTGCGTAAGGTGAACTGATAAGTTCTTGAGGGGCTGCGTAATGCGCGACTTGCCGAGCGGGACAGTAACATTCCTGTTCACAGACATAGAGGGCAGCACCAAGAGGTGGGAGCAGTACCAGGCTGCCATGAAAGTCAACCTTGCCCGCCATGATGAGTTGCTGCGCTCCATCATCGAGGCCCACGGCGGGTACGTCTTCAAGACGATAGGCGACGCCTTCTGCGCGGCGTTTGCCACTCCCGCCCAGGCTCTTGACGCCACCCTGCAAATACAGCGCGCCCTGAGCGTGGAGGACTGGGGAGAAGCAGGGCAGCTACGGGTGCGAGCGGCGCTGCACACCGGCGCAGCCGAAGAGCGAGATGGCGATTACTTCGGCCCGCCCGTCAATCGCGTGGCTCGCCTCCTATCCGCCGGTTACGGCGAACAGATATTGCTTTCGCTAGCGACCCAGGAGCTTGTGCGCGACGCCTTGTCGCCGGATGTGAGTCTCCTCGATTTAGGGGAGCATCGCCTCAAGGACTTGCAGCGACCTGAGCGCATCTACCAGGTGCTTGCTCCCGACCTGCCGGATAACTTCCCTCCCATCAAGACGCTCGACAGCCGCCCCAATAATCTCCCGCTGGAGCGCAGCCCGATTATTGGAAGGGCGAAAGAGTTAGCCGCCGCCCAAAGCCTGCTGCTGCGCGATGACACTGCCATACTTACCTTCATCGGCCCCGGAGGCACAGGCAAGACCCGGCTCGCCTTGCAGGTCGCCGCCGACCTGGCGGACCGCTTCAAGGACGGCGTTTTCCTCGTTCCCCTGGCTCCCATCAGCGACCCCGAACTGGTGGTGTCCACCATCGCGCAAACGCTCGGAGTGCGAGAGATTCCAGGCAAAGAGATAGCGGACAGCCTGAAGGATTATCTGCGGGATAAAGAGATGCTGCTGGTGCTCGACAACTTCGAGCAGGTACTGTCGGCTGCTCCGAAAGTCGCGGAGCTTCTTGCGGGGTCTGCCCGCCTCAAGATAATGGCGACCAGCCGGGAGGCGCTTCACTTGCGCGGCGAGAAGGAGTTCCCGGTCCCGCCCCTGTCACTTCCCGATCCGAAGCATCTCCCGCCGATAGAGATGCTAACACAATATGAGTCGGTAGCGCTGTTTGTTCAGCGGGCGCTCGATGTCAAGCCTGGTTTCCAGGTCACCAACGAGAACGCCCCAGCGGTAGCCGAAATATGCTACCGCCTGGATGGGATACCGCTGGCTATCGAACTGGCGGCGGCTCGCGTCAAGCTCTTACCGCCGCAGGCGATGCTCGCCCGCCTGACCAGTAGACTGAAGTTGCTGACCGGAGGGGCCAGCGATATGCCCGCCCGCCAGCAAACCC
The DNA here is from genome assembly GCA_038324555.1 of Chloroflexia bacterium. Classification (GTDB taxonomy): domain Bacteria; phylum Chloroflexota; class Chloroflexia; order QHBQ01; family JADMIH01; genus JADMIH01. The sequence goes on along the minus strand of JBBQIC010000054.1, from coordinate 13,882 downwards.
TACGCAACGCGATTGCCTGGAGCTATGACCTGCTGAATGAACAGGACAAAATCCTTTTCCGCCGCATCGCTGTATTCGTGGGCGGAAGCATGTTGGAAGCTGTGGAGGTGGTATGCAATCCAGATGGCGCTCTGGAAGTTGACACACTTGACGAAGTGGCCTCCCTGACAGACAAGAGCCTGTTGCGGCAAGTGGAACTTGAGAACCAGGAGGACGAGCCGCGATTCGCAATGCTGGAGATGATACGCGAGTACGCCCTGGAGCGCCTGGAAGAGAGTGAGGACGCCGAATTCGTGAGAGAGCAGCACGCCGGATACTACCTCGGCCTCGTACACGAAGCGGATGCATGCTTGCGAGGGCCTGAGCACCTCATTTGGCTGAAGCGGCTGGAAGTAGAGCACGATAACCTGCGCGCTGCATTGCGGTGGACCATTGACATGGGTAAAACAGATGAGGCTCTGCGTCTCACCGGTGGGCTGTGGTGGTTCTGGTTCACCCACGGATACCTGACCGAGGGGAGGAGGTGGCTGCAAGAGGCGTTAGTCCAAAGCGGCGTGGATGTTAAGACCCCTGAGCGGGTGAAAGCTCTCTACGCCTGCGGGAACCTGGCTCTCCATCTAGGCGATTACGAAGCGGCTCAAGAATTATACGAACAGAGCCTGGCAATTGCACAGGAATTAGGCGACAAAAGCGGCATTGCCAACTCGCTCAACGGTCAGGGCTTCCTGGCCGGGCCGCGTGGTGACTATGAGTTGAAGCGATCACTCCACAAGCAAGCTCTGCACATGTTCCGCGAAACAGGCGACAAACCGGGCGTCGCCACGTCGCTCCGATACCTGGCCGACGCTGAGGCCTTTATCGGCGATTACGAATCTACCAAGGCGCTGTACGAGGAGAGCCTGAGCATATTTCGGCAATTGAAGGACAAGCAAGGGATCGCCAGAGTGCTCCTCAGCCTTGGCATACTTGCTGACAACCATGGAGATTATACCGGGGCGCGCTCGCTCTATCAAGAGAGCCTTGAACTGTCGCGGGAACTGGGCGACAAGCTGCGTATTGCCTATTCCATGGGCAATCTTGGGAACGTGGCCCTTGAGCAAGGAGACTACGAGTCCGCGGGTCCGCTCTTCAGCGAAAGCCTGAAGATGTTGCAGGAGTTAGGTGACAGGTATACTTGCGCCGCCTACCTTGCTGGGCTGGCTGGCGTAGCTAATGCCCAGGGGCAACCTGAACGAGCTGTGCGCCTGCTTGCAAGCGTGGAGACTTTGCTCGATTCGATAGGCGCCCAGATGGACCCATCGAACCGCGCCCGGAATGACCACAGCCTGGCTGCTGCCCACGCCCATTTTGACGAGACAACTTTCCACACACTATGGAAAGAGGGAGAGGCCATGACAATAGAACAGATTATCAGTTATGCCATAGAACAGATTTGAAGGAAGGAAATGCCAGGGCCATTACGTGATCCTATATAATAAGGAAGAGGAAAACTGCCGACAGTTTGGACAACAGTTCGGAGAAACAGGGTTAGCTAACTCATGGCCTTATAAGCAGGCATGAAATAAGTAACGAGAATGATGATTCTCGGAAGGTATATAGTATGTCCACGTCCTGGCTCACGGCCTCATCTACAATAATTTTTCAGGACTTACGCAATCTAGCTTTCGTCTTTCGTCTTTCGTCTCTGCGTAAGCCCTAACTACAACATAATGCAAGGTGAGAAGATGCCATTTGTCCCGTATCACAACTCCAACTACCAACATTGTGGATGAGCCAGCCTCGGCTGCTGCATCTGACCCTACTCAGACAGCGCGTATCCCCCCGCGTGCCGCCCAGGTGGCGAAACTTGCGTGGGTGTTCCTGTCTATAGCATCAACGCTGCCCTTCCTGGTAGCCGAATTCCCGCCTCTTTACGATTTCTACCATTGGATGTTCCAGGGTTACATAGTCAAAGCGCTGGCGCTGGGAGGACCGAGCGCTGCCGAGCCAGCCAGCTCAATATACAGGTTTGCTGGCACACCTGTACCCGACACCGTCACGCCTATGGGCATAGCCTTATTGAGCGTCTGGATGCCTTTAGGGCTAGCAGGGCGGGTGTTCCTGGCGCTTTGTGTACTGGCATTTGCTTACGGATTCGCTTATCTGGTGAGATCTGTTCAGCAGCGTCCAACAGTGGTCGAATACCTGGGTTTCGTCTGGGCCTTTGGCTATTTCATGTATAAGGGCTATGACAGCTACCTCTTTTCTCTGGCTGTGGCCTTTGTGGCCATAGGCAAGTTGCACCAGAGCACTCTGAGAAACGGCTCGAGTTCTGGCGGCCGTGATCTGGCGGCGCTAACGGGGCTTAGTACCGTTCTGTACTTGTGCCATCTTGGCGGTTGGCTCGTCTTTGCCACAGCAGTAGTCGCCTACGGCCTGTGGCTGATGCGAAACGCGAGGTTGAAGAATGGTTTACAGTTATTCGTGACCCTTGTGCCGGCAGCAATGCTGCTGATCTGGTACGTCACCGCCGAAGGCAGCAATCGTGGTCACCATTTCTACAACGCTGCGTCTGATAAAGCGCTGTCCCTGGTCGAACCTATGCTGTTCTTCCTACGCACCGATCCCTTTCATCCTGTCCTCCCACTTTTCTGGCTGAATCTGGTCGCACTGGCGCTGCTGGCCCTGATCATCGTGTGGAATGTGGAAGGCCTTCATATTAGAACCAACCTCCAACCGCTCTCTTTGGCCGCCATATTCCTGGTCGCAGTCGCTTTGATTATGCCTTTTAGCGAGATCGGTGGGCTGATAAGACCGGATGAGCGCTTGATTTTCCCTGGCTTGCTCATAGCCACTACGATCTTTCGGCTCAAGACCTTCACTGCTTCGAGAGGAGCGCTTGCCGGCCTTTTCGTCTTGCTGATTATTGGCGAGCATGTGTGGGAGTACGGGCAAGCAAGTCAATCCATAGTTGAGGTCAAAGCGGCCATCGCAGCCGCAGTCCCACCCCACACACCACGACTATCTATCACGCTGCATGCCGGAGAGCTATATGGCGGGTGTGAAGCGCAACCCGGCGGATTTACAGTAGGAACGCCTACTCTAAAGTGGCTGGGTCTATATGACTCGCTGGAGAATGGTAATTTACGGGCGAACATCATGGAGACTTCCCTGGTTCGCACGAAAGCCGACGCTGTCGGATCGCCTGGTCTCACCGTACTGTTCATGGACCCTAAGGATATGCGTACGCAGTCGGCTATCGGCCAGCGATATGCAGCTACTTACCCCTTTGTCGAGGTGTTCGGGTGCCAGAAGGACTTTGGAGTGGCGAGGAAGGCGCTCGCACCTCAATACGCCGAAGTCACCGAAGGGGTCAATTTCCTGGTACTTCGCAGGAAATAGGGGTAAGTGTTCAGATTAAGATCAGTCGCCGGGCGCTCTACACGCTCTTATTTCCATTCTAACGAACCAGAGGCAGATGCACTTCAAAGACTGAGCCTCTACCCAGGTGGCTCTCCACTCGTACTTCACCACCATGTGCCTGGGCCACCCACTGCACGATTGACAGCCCCAGACCGCTCCCACCGGGTTCGCCCTTTCCGTTTGCGCCTTCGTTATGGCTGCGGGCTTCATCTACCCTATAAAAACGCTCGAACAAGTGAGGCAGGTGTTGGGAAGGTATACCCGGCCCGTTATCTTCCACGCGAACCCAGGCACGAGGCTCTTTGCCGTCAACTATGCTTCCCGTCTCCACACGCACCCACTTAGAGGCGTGTCCCAGATCCAAAGTCGAATGTCCAACGTCGTTGACTTGGGACTTGGGGCTTGGGGCTTGGGACTGGCTAGAGCAGCCATCCGAGTACTTGATAGCATTTTCGACCAGGTTAGCCAGCATCTGGCTCAGATAGAGACGGCCCCCAGCGACCCTCAGTTCAGGCAGCGCGCCAGTCTGCAAAGCTACCCCGTTGCGGCGGGCCAGTGGATCGAGCCGCTCGACCACCTCTAGCGCCACATCACTTAAGTCTATTTCCTCAAGTGTATCCAGGGTCTGTCCGGCGTCGGCCCGCGCAAGCACAAAGAGATTGTTCACCAGCCGGGCCATATAGTCGTTCTCGCCCTGGATAATCGCAAGCGCCCGCCTGTATTCTTCGGTGGCCGACGATAGACGACGCCTTTCTAATCGTCCATCGTCCGTCGTCCGTCGTCCAACGCCAGCACGTGATTGACCTCCAGATTAACGATAGTCAGGGGCGTTCGCAACTCGTGGCTGGCGTCGGCGGTGAACTGGCGCTGGCGTTGGAAAGCGGCTTCCAGGCGGTCAAGCATACCATCGAAGGTAGAGGCAAGCTCGCCCAGTTCGTCCTTACTTTGCAGGTTCAGACGGCGCCCCAGTTCAGTTTCGCCTATCTCGCGGGCCGCGCGGGTGATGGCGCGCACCGGGCGCATGGCCCTCGTCGCCAACCAGTAACCCCCTATCGCCGTCATGAGCAGTGTCGCCGGTGTCGCCAGCAGCAACGTCACGAGGAGACGGTTTAGCTGTGTCTCGTCCTCTCGCGGGCGGCCCAATATCAATGTGCCGACCATGCTGTTTTTCACAAGGATGGGAGTAGAGTAAAAGAGATAGTCATGATTGGCCACGACCATAGAGTTAGGCCCGCCCGTAAGTGTATAAAAGAAAAAAGCCTGATCGGGACTGGTAGAGGGGACCATGGTGTTTAGCGACTTTTCAATGGCGCTTACGTCCTGCCCAGCTTTTTTCGCGGCATCCAGTTTCTTAAGCTCCTCCGAAGCCTGCACAGAGTCTGCATTGCTTCGGATGCTCGATTTGCGTGTAGTCAGGATTCCGGTAAGCAATTTAGGAATCTCGTTACCGTTGACTGGACCCAGTTGCTGGCCGACTACGCCTTTGGCATCCAGGGTAAGCACTATGGCGTTGGACCCCACGACCATCTTGCCCTTTACGGCGGCGAGCGTCTTCAACTCGCCGGGTGAGATGCTTACTGCGGTTCTGCCCGTCCCATCTTGCGTCTTTACTTCGTTGAGCAGGTTCAATTGCCCGGTCGCCGGGTCATAGTTGGTTGCTAGGCGCTCTGCGTCAGAGCGCAGGTTGTCGCGCAACTCCGCACCCATGCTCTGCGCTTGCGAAGCATACACGATGCTCCCAAACACGAGCAGCACCAATGCCAGGATGAAGACGTACCACATTGTCAACCGGAACCTTATGCTTCTGAATATTGCGTACTGCGTATTACGTATTGCGTAGAAGTTTTTTCGCAACACATAATACGCAGTACGCAATACTTGGTCAACTCGTTCCATTGTAATTGCCCTTCGTATTTCGGTTCGGATCGCGCAGCCTGTAGCCCGCCCCGCGCACCGTCTCAAACAACTTCTCCTCAAACGGGTCGTCTATCTTGCGTCGCAGCCTACGAACATATACATCTACGACGTTGGATGTACACTCAAAATCGTAGCTCCATATGTGCGTCTCCACCATGTCTCGCGTGATTATCCGGTTGGGGTGGCGCATAAAATATTCCAGCAGCGAGTATTCTTTGGCCGTTAGCTAGACATTGCGCCCGGCGCGCTCCACGAAATGAGTGGCCGGATCAGCCTTCAAGTCAGACACAACAAGTTGCCCGGACTTATCATGGGAGTCCCGCCGCATGAGCGCGCGCAAACGGGCGCAAAGCTCGCTCATAGTAAAGGGCTTCACCAGGTAATCGTCCGCGCCGCTATCGAGACCCCGCACCCGGTCCTCTACGGCATCGCGCGCGGTCAGCATGATAATAGGAGTATTGATACGATTGTGACGAAGAGCGCGACATACCTCCACACCGTCCTTCTTCGGCAGCATCACGTCCAGGATGATCGCGTCATAAGGCGTTATCTCCGCCAGCGACTCACCTTCTTCGCCGTCAAAGGCTAGGTCAACGGCGTAGCCCTCGACCAACAAACTCATCCTTAAGGAATTACCCAGACGGTGATTATCCTCCACCAAAAGAACCCGCACCTATGCCTCCTATCCGGACGTAGACAACAGCCTACTCTACTGCTTCATTATATACGCAACATATTATAGCCATACAAACATGACGCGAAGATGACAAAATTAGACCAAGATATTTCATCTTGGGGTCATGATGGCGTGCTACAGTATAGATGGCCGACCGGTCACCAAATCACAAAACGAAAGGAAACCAAATAAATGGAAAAATCACGCAAGTACGCAATTGGGCTGCTGGGCTTTCTGGGCCTCGCGTTAGTCACGGCCTTCGTCGTGGGGATGCTTGGTCGAAGCTCGGTATTCGCCGCTTACACTTCGCAGACCGCACCTGCCACGCAGGTAGACGGCAATAACGCGGAGCAACGACTGATGGACAGCTTCATGTCTAACTTCACTTCCCGCCTGGGCGTGGACGAGGCGAAGCTAAATTCAGCCTTCCAGGGTGCGGTGAATGCCACGGCAGACCAGGCGGTCAGAGACGGCACCACAACACAAGCTCAGGTTGACGACGCTAAGAATATGGCGCAGAAAGGCTTCAGGGAGTTTCTCAAACGTGGGTTTAGTTCGAGCAGTCAGAGCCACTCAGCCGTTGGACAAGAAGCTATGGAAGCCAATCCGAAGGGCGCGATCATGGCAGCTATGAACACGCTCGGCATACCCCTGAACGAACTTCAACAGGGTGCTAATTCAGGCAAGTCCATGGCCGATGTTGCCAGGGCGCATAACGTGAACGTGCAGACGTTGAAAGGCGCCATTCTCAACGCATATAAGGTCCAACTAGACGCCGCAGTGAAAAGTGGCGCGCTAACCCAGGCCCAGGCCGACGAACAGTACCAACAGTTCACCCAGATAATTGACAGCATAATAAACGGCACCGGGCAAGGGGCGGTAAGGATCAACAAGTCAGGCAGTGACCCTGCACGCAAGGCTGCTGAACAAGCAGCTTGGAACGCCGCGCCCACGCTCCTGGGTTTGCAGGCTGTTGACATGAAGAAGGCTCTGGCAGGTTCTGGCAAGTCACTATCCGACCTGGCAAGGGAGCACAACGTCGATCCCCAGAAGGTGCGAGCCGCGATGTTGCAAGCAGGAAAGGCTGAGTTTGATAAGGCGGTGGTCGTCAAAACGCTAACCCAGGCGCAAGCTGACGACTACTATCGCGGCCTCACCGCGTGGGTAGACACACTCATGAACCAGGGAGCAAAGTAAGTTGACAAGCCCCCACCTAAGTGTTAGGATGGAGTGGATAATAAACAACTAAATACGATGCACGGGGGCCTGAGGACTCAAGCTGAGATGATAGTCCTTTAGCCCCCTTTCCGTTTCTCGCTTGGAACTAGAAGCGCGAGTTCCAACTTCCCCAGTAGTACGGCGATTGGAAAGTCGAATTGCCACGGGATGGCAGCACCCATACGTCACCAGTAGGATTTGGCTGCTGTCGTCCTAGTAAATCGGCCTTGCCATCGCCTGTTGCATCGGCAAGCTGCCAATTGAAGCCAGGCCAGTACCGCGTCCATACACTACCGTTTTGGAACGAGCTACCTGTAGACACTCCTGCCCACACCAATCCAGTGCTCGTGTCGCTACCAATAATGTCGGCTTTGCCATCGCCTGTTATGTCCCCGAACATTATAAACGGGTTAAACCAGGTTCCCCATTGCGTCGAGGGTTGGAACAAGCTTCCAGTTGAAAGTCCTACCTGGATGTCTGTCCCTGGTCCTCGACCGAGTATGTCGGCACGCCCATCACCATTGGCATCAGCAATAAAGACACTGTAGTTTGTGTTCCAGGATCCCCAGTGCGTAGCGTTCTGGAATAGACTCCCTGTTGAGACACCCACTAACACTTCACCTGTAGTTTGATTACGCCCAATGATATCGGCCTTACCGTCGCCCGTTACATCCGCATATAGCAAATCCCAGCCTGGTACCCAATCACCCCAGCGCGTCGATATCTGGAATTGGGTCCCAGTCGAGAGTCCAACTTGTATATCGTTGGTGTTACTGTTTCGCCCGATAATATCTACCCGCCCATCACCATTTGCATCAGCGAAGTGCAAATCATAACCGAGCGACCAAAAACCCCATTGGGTCGAGTAGTTGAAAGCGGTACCACTGGAAACGCCAACCTGCACAGCGGCATTTGCACTGTTACGTCCTACTATGTCTGCCTTACCATCACCGCTCACGTCGGCAAAGCTGACCGAATAAGAAGGATTCCAGTTTGCCCACTGGGGCGAGGTAATAAAGGCAGAACCTGTTGAACGCGCTACATGGATTGCTAAGGTATTCGCGTCCCACGCAACCAAGTCAACATGCGCATCTCCATCAACTTCTCCAAACATCATCTGGTAATCGCCAGGCCAGGCTCCCCAGTTTGTGGAGAATTGGAACTCTGAGCCTGTGGACCGACCCACCTGAATATCTCCATCGGTATTCCGGCCAACGATGTCAGCACGACCATCATAACTTACATCCGCAAAGTGTACGTCGTATGACAACGACCACGTAGCCCACGATCTTGAGGTCTGGAATAGACTACCCGTTGACAAACCAACTTGAACATCACCAGTGAACTGATTTCGTCCTACAATATCTGCCTTGCCATCTCCATTTACATCCGCGAAATCAACAGTGTATGAAGGATTCCAATCTCCCCATACCGTCGATGTGACGAAGCTTGAGCCATTTGATACCCCAACCTCGACCTGATTAGTGTAGTAGTTTCGCCCTATAATATCAGCACGCCCATCTCCGGTCACGTCAGCGAAGTGAATATCGTAAGACTCACGCCAGGTGCCCCATTGGGTCGAGTTGGCGAAGCTCGATCCGGTAGAGAGTCCGACCTGTACATCGCCAGTTGTTGAACTACGGCCAAGTATATCGGCTTTACCATCGCCATTTGCATCAGCAAGATGTATATCATAAGACTTATCCCATGTACCCCACGGTGTCGAGTTGTTAAAGGCGACACCGCTTCCTGTGCCGACCTGGACAGCACTTGACTCGCCGCGACCAACGAGATCTGCCTTTCCATCGCCTGTAACATCAGCTAGCGTTGGAGGTATATACTGCACTACTTCCCATACATATCGGATGCTTACGTCTGCATAGCCGTAGGCAGAACCTGTAATCGTAAGACTGTGCTGTCCCGGTGGCAATATACGAGTAAGAGTTTCGTGACACGCAAACGATTCGTTATCAAGTACGCATCGCTCGGGATTATCGACGTTAGCGGCGTCCCACTCGAAGGTCTGTGCCTTTTCGGCTCGCGAGCCATCCGGTGGCACACTAATGAAACCCAGTCCTGGTGCTGGTCTAAGTATTTGCCAGTTGTAAGTTTCTGAGTCATCTGGATTAGGGTTTGTGCTATAGGCATCTACTCTAAAAGTATGTGAGCCAATACCAACTTGAAGGCTCACTGTGTCCCGGCAATCAAATGAAGGTTGATTGTCAAGTGTACACCTAGTAAAGCGTGTTTCTCTACTTGTACTCCAACTAAAGCTAGTATCGCTAGTGCTAGCATCAACAGATGTATAATCGATCTCAGGTGGCATTTCGTAAAGTGTGACAGACGCGGGGTCGGGAATACGCATGGGGCTTGATGAACTGTCACTCAACTTAGGACCGGACATATCGGATGGGCACCCAGGTGGCGTGTCAGACTTCCGATCGGGGCGTACAAGACATGGCCAAATACGACGGTGCGTTTCTGGGTCTATTAAAATAGTAGCGGGGTCACCCCAATCACCAAATACATACTTAGGATGAAGCCTATCAGGTAAGAATAAGAGATTCGGCGGCTGCGTGCTGCCGGTCCCTTGTGCATGATATGTAATTGTGCGTGCGTGATTAACATTGGTTGTTGTCTCACTGCTCAAACCGAAACTAAGAATGTCATGAAAGGGGATACGAAACTCCGCAGTAAAAGAGCGCTTCCGCGTTTGCTGTATACCCTCTGTCACAATTGGAGAGTTGTTACCAACCGAGGTGCGATCATCACCATACGGATCATATCGCCATGGATTGCTACGACGATGAGCCAAAGCCGCTACAGGTCTGATGCCTAAGTCATCAATGTAACCTCCACGATCTGGTTCAAGTTGCCAGTAATGGAGACGTCTGGCAGTTTCTCTATAGAAGTCATTAGATCCAGTGTATTCACACCAGTAATGCTTAACCTTCTCGGAAACAAAACCAACTACAAATGCATCCACCTTCGGCTGAACATCTGAAGCAAGACTAAGTCCGCCTGATTGGGTTCTAACTGTAGACGAACCACCACCAATACCTATCATGCCCGCTAATTTAGCTGAACCTGAGAGCGAGTGGTCCACCTCAAGCACATCATTTATTGTATAAGAAGCCGTTGTGGCACGTGGAGTATGAATCTCATCAATCGTGAATTCAGCATTGACGTCTGTACCATCAACCCACGGAGTGTGCCAGATCCAGGTCGGGGGAGAACCTGGACAGCCATCACGAGGCAAACTATCATTAGGTGCAGTTGTGGCTTTCGCCTCGCCAATCAAACCAGGACTGCCTGGCCCTATGCGTACTCCTTCCAGTGCCAGGTTATCGCCTTGGACGGTATGCCATCTGGCACCAGCAGGTATTGACCCGTCTATACCTAATGGAATGAGTTTTCGATCAAAGCTGCGCATGACTAAACCACGGTTCGTCCAAATCATGAGGCGAAAACTCACCCAACCGCCGCGCTGGTTAGCTATAGCGGCAAGTTCTGCTGTCGGCTCAACTTGCAGAGTAAAGTGTCCCTGACGATCGGTCGTTTGCGAGGTGAGCTTGACCAACCCGTCAGACTCCGATATCGATAACCTATACAGTGAAAGCGTGGCAATGAGAGTATTACCCTGCTCGTCAAGCACCTGTCCAGACACAAGCGTTGGAGATGGAGCATCTGCGAGCGCAGGTACTGATAGCCCTTTCATGGGCATTTCATCTGCAAACAGCCCAACGAGAGAAACAAGCAGCATGAGGCTGGCGAGAGTACGAAAGCATAACCGCACGGCCGTTCTACCTAGGCGCGAACGTAAATAAGATTGTGGCATACAAAACATTATTTTCTCCTTATGCAGAAAATTTGAATACATGGAACTGTGGGACAGCCTATAGAATAGACGTCGTAAAGGTGGACGTGCTATGCACCTTTGCAGGTCCTTAAAAGTGGCACTGACAATTATCAAGAATGCACAAGTAATGTCAGCAAAATAAGCACACGTAAACAGCAGCGGCAGCTGAGTGCGTTGAAGTATAGCAGCGTTTTTGTGATAAGTCAATGTCTCCGTATTCACGGAGCTTATTCATTTTCAGAATTGATGCAACAATGCTCTCTCTATTAGCTGGTTTGGTAATCATTTGGTTGGAGCTTAACCGCAACGCGGCGAACACTTTGTGCGCGTATGGCTTTGATAGCGTGACCAGCATCAGCTAAATATTCGAGCCAACTCTGCTCGGAAATTGAAAATGAATAGCCCCTGCCATGAGCAAAGTAAGTTGACAAGTCCCCACCTAAGTGTTAGGATGGGATAGACACGACAACCGAATACGATGCACGGGGGCCTGAGGACTCAGGCTGAGAGGATAGCCAGCAATCCGCTATCAACCGTCGAACCTGATCTGGATAATGCCAGCGCAGGAAGCCAGTAGATAGATTAGCTTCAAAGCGCCGGGATTATCCCCAGGCGCTTTTGTTTTGTTAGCAACTAAGGCTCTCTGCTTCTTTTCTCTCAATAACAGTCCCACTGGGACTGTTATTGAGAGAAAAGAAACGAATTATTAGTTATGGAAACGCAAACGATAAACAACGCTATATGTCCAGTGGCGGTGCGCCTCCACGGAATATACAAGTCGTTCCCACATGACGGTGGGCGGCTCGACGTGCTGCGGGACGTTAGTATAGACGTGCCTGCCGGTTCGTTCGCATCTATCGTTGGGCCGTCTGGCTCAGGCAAGAGCACGCTGCTGGCTATCCTGGCGGGGCTTGACCAACCTGATAGGGGGACGATCACTCTACAACCTGTGGCTGCCGACGCGCCCATCTCCCAACGACTTGGGCAGGTAGGCTATATGCCCCAACGCGACTTGCTACTGCCCTGGCGTACCGCCCTGGATAACGCTGTAGCCGCTCTCGAAGTCCAGGGTATATCCAAGCACGAGGCACAAAGGCAGGCGATGCCACTGTTCAGACAGTTCGGCCTGGAGGGCTTTGCCGACAATTACCCACACGAATTGTCGGGCGGGATGCGCCAGCGTGTGTCGTTCCTGCGCTCTGCCATATCAGCGCGCGGCCTCATGCTGCTCGACGAGCCGTTTGGCGGGCTGGACGCGCTCACCCGGTCGTCCATGCAAGAATGGCTCATGGACGCAGCCTCCCGCCTGGGCGCGACCTTCATCCTCGTCACCCACGATGTAGATGAAGCGGTCCTCCTATCAGATCGCGTATATGTATTCTCATCAAGGCCCGCCCGCGTGGTGCGCGCCCTGGACATAGACATACCGCGCCCACGCTGCCTGGAAATCACCGACAACCCGCACTTTGTGGAATGCCGCCGGGAAGTGCTGGACGCTCTGCGCTCGGCTGGCGGTCTGACAGTTCGGGCGCTAGGTGGCGCAAGAAGCTGATGCGCCTGTACAGGCTGGCCTACAGGTCGTTGCTGCCTCCGCTAGTGGCCTTCGCGTTGCTCCTCGTGGCCTGGGAACTATACGCGCAACTGGTAGTGGGCGCAATAGCGGGCGGAGTGCGGCTGCTCCCTGCCCCCTCGAACATCATAACGGCGCTCTTTACCAATACCGCAATATTGGCCCCCCACGCCTGGCAGACATTTGTGGAGACAGCGATAGGGTTCTCGCTGGCGCTGGTTGTAGGCATGGCGTCAGCGGTTGTGATAGACCTCAGCCCCGTGTTACGCCGGGCCATCTATCCTCTGCTGGTGGTGTCACAGACCATTCCGGTGCTGGCGCTGGCCCCACTGCTCGTGCTGTGGCTTGGTTTCGGCATCACGCCCAAGGTGCTCATCGTAGCTCTGTACTGCTTCTTCCCTATCGCGGTGGCGGGCGCTCGTGGTTTCCAGTCCACCGATCCTGAGCTTGTGAAGCTGTTTCGCACCTTCGGGGCCGGACCCTGGTATATCTTTCGCAAGGTACGCTTCCCTGGGGCTTTACCTTCGCTTTTTGCCGGTATACGCATAGCGGTAACTTACAGTGTGACGGGCGCGATATGGGGGGAATATGTAGGCGCGCAGCAGGGGCTTGGCATTTTCATACAGCGCACCCAACACTCTTTCCAGGTCACGCTGATCTTCGCGGCTGTCATTGTGATAGCGGCGATGAGCGTTGGGTTATTCCTGCTGACGCTGGTCGTCGAGCGCCTGGTAATTCCCTGGTATTTCGCGGAGCGGCAAAGTAAGAGCGTGTTATCGCGTGATTTGTCTTTATTTGATCCAAGAGGAGGTAAATAGGTTATGAAGAATAAAGTTTGCTTACTCGCATGTTTTCTAATCGTGAGCTTGGGATTATCGAGTTGTGGCACAGCGTCGCCTGCTACCACGACAGTCGCGCAGACGGTTACAGCCGCCCCGCCTGCAACTATCATGGCGAAGGTCGAAGCCACGCCGACTGATTGCTCCTGCTCAATCATCCCACCCACAAGAGCGCAGCCTGCCGCCACAACCGCCCAAACATCATCCGCAGCCGTCACGCCCAGAAAGGCAGACAAAGTGCGTTTTGCGATGGATTGGACGCCCAACACCAACCACACGGGCATCTACGTCTCCTCCCAGAAGGGTTGGTACACCGAGCAGGGTCTTGACGTGCAGATTTTGCCCTACTCAGACGCCAATACGCCCGATACGCTCATTGCCACCGGGCAGGCCGACTTTGG
>JBBQIC010000053.1:0-15823 GCA_038324555.1 Chloroflexia bacterium | reverse complement strand
TAACCAATGGTGCTAGTTTGACAAACGCATAAGGTTCTCCGATAACCTGAGGTAATCACACAACAGGAGAAGGAGAACCCTATGACTACAAAGGATTTTATCACAGAGTTGTTCTGTCGAGTAGATGACGCCATGCGTGATGTATCCAAGCATAGCCAGGCCAGCCTCTACCCCTGCGAGGTGGTGACGCTGGGGCTGCTGTTTGCCATCAAAGGAGTGGGCAATCGAGCCTTCTATCGCTGGATCAAGCGTGACTACCTGTCCCTGTTCCCTAACCTGCCGGAACGCACTCGTCTGTTTCGGCTGTTTGCTGCTCATGTGGAGTGGACCGAGCGCTTCCTGGCAGAACCGACCATCTTGGGAGTAGCCGACACTTACGGCATCGAACTGATCCACCCGATGAGGGAAGGTCGCAGCCCCAAACAGATAGGTAAGAAGGGGTTGAGCAACCACCGCTGGATAGTAGGTGGCAAGTTGGGCATGGTGCTCAACAAGTGGGGTCTGGTGTCTGCCTGGGACTGCGATACTGCAAACGTGCATGACGGTGCTTTCCAGCCGATGGTGGCACAGTTCGAGGATGAGATGGTAGTGCTGACCGACCACGGTTTCTACCTCAAGACGGGCAACCCTCAAAACATGCTGGTGTGTGAGCGTGGCGAGTGGAACGCTCGTATGATGATTGAGACTGTGCTCTCGATGCTGCATACTGTGTGTCACCTCAAGCATATGGCTCATCGCGTTTGGGCCTACTTCAAGGCTCGCCTTGCCTTGTGCATGGCTGCTTTCAACATCCTGGCTCAGTGGCATGGCCTGCACCCTGATCAGTTCGGCAGAGTGCATCTTTCTATCGCTGAGTTCAACCTGTGAAACTAGCACCATTGGTTATTAGCTCCGTGTAAAGTTCCTCGTGCATCTCAGCGATTCTCTCCCAACTGAAGGAACGCGCCAAGTCGCGGGCGCCAATGCTGAGTTTCGCGCGTAGTTCGTCATCCCACCCTAATCGCCCCACTCCCTCAGCAAGAGCGGCGACGTCGCCTGGCGCGACCAACAGCACGTTCTCCCCATCAACCAACCCTGGACCATCGTCCATCGTCCATCGTCCATCGTCCATCGTCCATCGTCCATCGTCCATCGTCCATCGTCCATCGTCCATCGTCCCCACCGGTCTTGTACTCACAACCGGAAGCCCATGCTCCAGCGCAGCCAGCAGGCTACCCCGCCGGAAAGACGCGCCATCGCTATAGGGCAAGACGGCTATGTCTGCCGAGCGTAATGCGGCTGATACTTCTCTGGGAGAGAGATAGCCCGTCCACAGGAGCGCGTCCTGCACACCGAGTTCGCGGGCCAGGGCGTCTAATTGGGTGGCGGTAGCGCGGTTGGTGGGGTCGCTGGACCCTAACCCGCCTCCCACCATCATCAACCGGAATGCCTGCCCTGAGAGCAGCGAAGGGTCGTTCTGTTCCCTGAGTAGGACGAGCGCACACAGCAAGTCGTCCAGACCTTTAGTGCTGTTGAGGAAGCCGAAGTAAGCCAGGAGAGTAGTTGTTGGCTCAACGTTGCGGGCGGCCCTCCACGCGGCGCGGTTATAGTCACCCGGCGGGTTGTCGGCTATGTTGGACCCGATGGGTACGAGCCTCACCCGCTTTACGCCCCAGGAAGCGAGTCGCGCGGCGTCTTCGGGGTTGGTGGCGATAACGGCGTCGGCTGTGCGCGCTAGCAGGCGATTGGCCCACTCGCGCAGAGGTCCGGCCTTCGGAAAGAGATAGGGCGCGCGCAAGTCGTGAAAAGTTACGACCACGGAGCCTCCCCACAGGCGTTTCAGCAACAAAGGCAGCAGGTTTATGGTCGGGCGCATGTCATACGCCCCGCTCTGGTACTGTACGTGTGCGATGCGTGCCCCGCAGCCTCGCAGCGCGCGCAAAGCGGCGGGGAGGGTTATGCGCTCAGATTCAAAGGGGATCAGGGATCGGGAGCCAGTAACCGATCCCTGATCCCTGATCCCTGATCCCCAATTCTTACGTGTCAATACTCTGGTGCAGACACCCTTCTCTTCCAGGGCAAGATGCAACTTGCAGGTATAGTCGCCTACGCCGCCTCGTGCCGGTGGGTATTCACCGGTGATGAGAAGAACGCGGGTCTTTCGGCCTGTATCCCGTTTCCGTTCGCGCAACCCGCTCTGTAAGACTTGCACGCATAAGCGCACGCGCTCGTCTCTCATTGGACGCTTGTGGCCCAGCAGCCACTTGCCCGCCTCCGATAGTAGTTGTGCGGCATAGCTGAGTAGCATGTAGCGCCGCACAACCGTGCTTATCATGCGGCCTTCGTGGAGGCGAAAGTAGCGTGCCTTGCTTGTGTTGAAATGGACGTGGCGGGCGGGTACGTTCTGGCCTGTGCTCTGGCCTCCGTAGTGGGTAATCTCCGCTTCCGGCAAGTAGAGGATGCCCCAGCCTGCGTCGCTGACCCTGCGGCAGAGGTCAACCTCTTCGCTGAACATAAAGTAACCTGGGTCGAACAGGCCGGCTTGCTCCAATGCCTCCTTGCGGCACATGAGTGCGGCCCCGCTCAACCAGCCCACCTGTTGCGTCTCATCGTCCGGTCTATCCAACATGTAAAACTGGCGCAGTGGCCGGGCGTTAGGGAACCCTCTCTGCATCGGCGTAGACTCTATGAGCGCCATCGCCAGTGTAGGAAAACGCCTGCGAGAAGGTTGAAGCGTACCGTCGGGGTTGAGCAGGCGTGGACCCGCTATCCCTACCTGCTCATGCGCTTGCATATAGTCCGCAAGGGTTGCTATCGAGCCTGGATGCGCTATCGTGTCGGGATTTAGTAGGAATATGTACTCGCCCCGCGCTGCCCTTATTCCGGCGTTGTTGCCGCCCGCGAAGCCGAGGTTCGTAGGGAGCGCGATAACCTGGACGCCGGGGAACCGAGCGCGCACCATCTCCACGCTGCCATCGGTAGAGGCGTTGTCTACTACAATCACCTCTGTGTCAGGCCACCATGCTCCCGCCGCGTCGCGCAGCGAGGAGAGGCACGCGGCAAGCAGTTCGGCCACGTTCCAGTTCAGTACAACCACGCTCAACTTGGGTATCACATCGGCGAATATAGCACATGCTTGCCTGCGTTGACAAGCGTTCCCGTACTCGCTTAGAATGAGTTTATGTTACACGACAGTCCCTGGTTCAGCCATTACGAACCTGACGTGCCAAGCACAATTGACATACCCAACATTACTTTGCATGGGCTATTCGAGGCCACCGTTCGGGACTACCCCACCAACACCGCAACGATATTCTTCGGCCAGCGCCTCACCTACGCGCAGTTGGACGAGCAGGCCAATCGCTTCGCGGCGGGGCTTCAGTCCCTCGGCGTCGGGCAGGGCGACCGCGTTGCCATAATCCTCCCCAACTGCCCTCAATTCCTCATAGCCCTGTATGGCGCGCTCAAAGCAGGCGCTGTGGCCCTCCCCACGAACCCGCTCTACGTGCAGCGCGAGCTAAAGAACCAGTTCAACGACGCGGACGTGGGGACCGTAATAGCCCTCGACATCATCGGCCCGCGCGTGCAAGAGATCATGCCCGAAACGCAAGTCAAGCGCCTCATTATCACCCATACGCGGGACTACCTGTCGCCTCTAATGTCGGCGGCCCTCGCCATGAAAGAGCGCAGGGACGGCACTTCGGTGGCGGTACAGGGCGACAACGTCCACCAGTTCCTGGACCTGATAAAGAGTAGTCCCACCGAATACACACGCTCTAATGCCGGCCCTGACGATACGGCGCTGTTTCTCTATACGGGCGGCACGACGGGTATCCCGAAGGGCGCGATGTTGAGTCATCGCAACCTCGTAGCCAATACCTTGCAAATGAAAGCCTGGGTCTTTGGCGCGCGCCCCTTGCAGAAAGAAGTGTTCCTCGGGGTTATCCCCTTCTTCCACAGCTACGGCTTGACTGTTGTAATGAACCTGTCTATATCGGTCGGGGGCGCGACCGTACTGCTGCCGCGCTTCGTGATGAAGGACGCGCTGAGGGCGATTGCGCGCTTCCGTCCAACGGTTTTCCCAGCCGTGCCCACCATCTACAACGCCATCGCCCACCACCCTCTGGCGTCGCGCTACGACTTGCGCTCTATTCGCGCCTGTATATCGGGCGCTGCTCCCTTGCCCCTGGAAGTAGCCGAGGCGTTTGAGAGCGTTACCGGAGCACGTCTGGTCGAAGGCTACGGCCTGACCGAGACTTCGCCCGTCACTCACTGCAACCCCGTGTACGGCGAGCGCCGCGTAGGAAGCATTGGCCTGCCTCTACCCCTCACCGATGCCAGGGTAGTAGGGAGTAGGGAGTTGGGAGAACCCGTAGGGGCGCACGGCCGTGCGCCCCTACACGACCACCCTATTCCCTCACCCTTACCCATAGGCCAGGTCGGTGAACTGGCCGTGCGCGGCCCACAGATCATGCAAGGTTATTGGTCGCAGCCTGAAGAATCCGCCGACGCCATACAGGACGGCTGGTTCTACACGGGTGACATGGCCCGCCAGGACGAGGACGGCTATTTCTACATTGTAGACCGCAAGAAAGACCTGATCCTGGTCGGTGGCTTCAACGTCTACCCACGCGAAGTAGAAGAAGCCCTGTACGAGAACGAGAAGGTGCAGGAAGTGGTAGTAGCAGGCATACCCGACCGCCAAATTGGGGAAATAGTAAAAGCTTACGTAGTGCTAAAGCCAGATGCCGAAGCCACCGAAGAAGAGTTGCGCGAGTTCTGCGCCGAACGTTTGGCTAAGTACAAAGCGCCCATAAGAATAGAGTTCCGAGAGAGCCTTCCCAAGAGTGGGGTGGGCAAGTATTTGAGAAGGGAGTTGGTGGAGGAGGAGTTGGGGAGGATGGGAACAGGAACGTAATTCCTACCACGTAAAACTAATTTCTTTCTCTGCGTGGAGGCGCCAAACAGTAAGCCCCGATGGCGATAGACGAATCACGGTTCCCATACGTTTGGCCTGGGCGTCAAATTCATAATGGTGCAATAGGCGGCGCACGAAAAAGGCGACCTCAAATTGCTCTATACCCATGTACACTAAACAATACTGGGAGTGGCAAAGGCTGCGCTTGTAGAAATCGTTATCGCGTGTGAAGAAAATTCGACGGCGTAATCGGCACAAAAGTGAAATAATATCGGTGTCGCTCATTCCCTTCCAGCCAATATCAGAACCGATCTGCCGAACTGGAATCCGCCAGCCTTTCAAAACGTCAACTTGAACATTACTGATGTTCTCATCAATAACATTCACGCAGGTATTGTCTCCACTACGTATTCGTTGATATGCTCAAGAAATGCTTGCCCTGACAGCCGGACTGCCTCAGCAATAGCATCCTTAGACACTTTACCCCCCCATGCTTCGCTGATGCTATCCCAGGCCATGCCCATGGCAACCATCTCCAGCACATCCTCAACCATGATACGAGTGCCACGAATAGTGGGTTTGCCATGGCAAATCCCCGAGTCAGCGACAATATAGCGTCCTATTATTTTTCTGGTCATGACGGTTTCTCCTTGAATATATCATCCCTCTACTCTTTGGATCGAAATCTTTAGGGATTATAGTTGTCAAGTCAAGTCGTATTTTGCGCCTTAGCTCTCGACCACCTCAAAACACGGTATCCTCCCTCTTACCTCGTCCACCAGCCCCATGTCCAAATCGTCCACCAGCACGCTCTCTTCTTCCCCTGCTTCGGCCAGGATGTTGCCCCAGGGGTCTATGATGGTGGAGTGCCCGCACCAGTCGGAGTTGTCGCCCTGCCCGGTGCGGTTGGCTGCTACCACGAACAGTTGGTTTTCGATGGCGCGGGCGCGCAGGAGGGTGCGCCAGTGCTCAAGGCGTGGGTGGGGCCATTCTGCTGGAACCCAGAGGACGCGAGCGCCCTTGTAGGCAAGCTGTCGGGCGCTTTCAGGGAATCGAATGTCGAAGCAGATGAGGCTGGCCCACTTGCCCAGGGACGTATTGGAGACGCCACCCGGTTGGCCCGGCCTGAGATATTCTGGTTCGCTCAATAGCGGGAAGAGGTGCTCTTTGCTATAAGCCGCGATGACTGTGCCGTCCGCCCCTACGATATGGCAGGTGCTGTATACGCCGTCCGCTTGCCTGGTGGGGAACGAGCCGCCAATTATCGCAATATTGAGCCGTCGCGCCTCTTTTTGTAGGAAATCCAGGGTCATCTCCGCGCACTCCTGGGCTATCTCCTCAAATCGCTCTAGCGCGTAGCCTGTGGTCCAAAGTTCGGGCAAGAGCACTGCCTGCGCGCCTTGCCGCGCGGCCTCGTTTAGCATGGCTTCGGCCCGCACTATGTTCTTGCGCGGTGCGCCCGACAACACTGCCATCTGTATAGCCGCCACACGGAGGGTGTTTTTGTTGCTAGTTGCCGTGTTGTCGTCTGCCATTGTGGTGTTCTCCCTCTATAAAACGACGAAGCTGTAGAGGCAGGTCTCCGTGCGTGCCCTGTTCGCACACCCTATGCTGGCGGTAAAATCCAGTAAGGCAGGCGCGGAGACCTGCCTCTACAGCTTCGTTTCATCTCGTGCAACCTACTCCATTAGTTAGCGCGTTGTAGTGAATTATAGCATAGCGGTAAGCGGGGGCGGACGAATAGGGAATTGTATGCTGTTGAATACCGTAACAATATGCCAATTCTTAGTCGTCCCACCACTCTTGCCTTCTCTTGCTGATATTAGGTGGACGTAACTGGACCTTACACTGCGCGCAGAGCGGTCCTTCAGAGCTCTTTAACAGACGCGAACAACGTATACAGACAGTCAATCTGGTCTCTTCGGAGTTTATGCTGCGGACGGGCAACGAAATGTCGTCCTTGTGATATGGTGCAACGGAGGATTCAAGTGGATAGTATATTGATCGTGCGGGAACCTCTGGGAAGGGCCTTTCGGGGAAATCCTTACGTAATGTTGACCAGAGGAGACCTTTTGTTAGATATGACGCGCCACAATCTGGATACGTGCATTTCAGTATTGAGAGGCGTTCTCCAGAACTATCTTGATGGCTCATAGTGTGACCCTTGGAAGAGATATTATGGGCACGCCGACGCGCCACATCGAGCTTATAGCATCGTTCGCAGCTAAGGCACCATATCCAGGGGTCTTCGTTTGACATATTCCCTTCTACCGCGCTGCATACAGCATCCCGCCCAGATGGCGCACCATCCCCTTTAGCTCCATCATAATCAGGATAGCGCTTACGGTGGACGCGGGCAGGCCACTGCGGTTGGTTAGCTCGTCAATGTGCTGGGACGAACCTTCCATGAAACTGAGGAGCATCCGTTCGGTTGGGTCGGCGGGCAAGGCGCGGGCCGCTTCGACATGCTCGGCCACCATGCCCATGTTCAATTCTTCAAGTACATCCTGCACCGAGGTAACGCACTTCGCGCCTTGCTTGAGGAGATTGTTCGTGCCTATACTGTTGGAGGCGGTGATAGGGCCTGGCACAGCGAACACGTCGCGCCCCTGCTCCAACGCAAACTTGACAGTTATGAGCGCGCCGCTCTTTTCCCCGGCTTCAACTACCAGTACGCCTAATGATAGTCCAGATATGATGCGGTTGCGTGCCGGGAAATTGCCAGGTTCTGGTATAGTGCCCAGGGGGTATTCGGAAACGACAGCGCCCGTGCCTTCGCCCAGGATGCGCTCTACCAGCCCCCGGTTTTCCGGCGGATATATCACGTCAAGACCCGACCCCAGCACAGCGATAGTGCGCCCGCCCGCCTCAAGGGCGGCCTGGTGGGCTATCGTGTCTATGCCTCGCGCAAGCCCTGATACAACCGTGATCCCCGCCTCCGCCAGCCCCGCCGACAACTTGGCGGCAGCCTCGCGCCCGTAAGCCGTGACGCGGCGCGTGCCCACTACCCCGACGGCCCACTCGTCACTGTCTGCGAGTTCGCCCAGCATATAGAGCACAGGCGGAGGGTCCGCGATCTCAAGCAGGCGCTTCGGGTAGTCTTCGCTCTCCCAGGTGAGAGCGCGAGCGTCCAACTTATCTAGCTTTTGCAGGTCCACGTCCAAAGCGGCGGTGCGCCGCGTGGCAACCAGGGCATCGGCCACTTTACCGTCAAGTCCGGCTTGCAAGAGATCAGCATGAAAGGCGCTCCAGGCTGCTTCGGCGCTTCCAAAGTAGTCGAGCAGCAGGCGCATACGGGCGGGGCCTATGCCCGCAACTTTGCTCAAGCCTATCCAATAGGGGATTTGGTCGGTCATGGGGCTATTTTATCGCTATGTTATGCTCTTGGCAACTACTTTCGGGCGAGAGGCTATTTCCAATGTGAAAACGACCACCGTGCAGTGGTCGTTTTCACATAAAAGAAGGGTGTTATTAGCGAGAAGCCGACTTGGCCTCACTCAGCAATTGCTGGACTACCTTCTCGTTGTACTCGTAGTTGCCTTCGCCAAAGTGCGTATAACGTATGTGGCCGTTGGCGTCTATGAAGTAAAAGGCGGGCCAGTATTGGTTGTTGAAGGCGCTCCACGTCTTATAGTTGGGGTCTAACGCGACGGGCCAGATGATGCGTTGCTCTTTGGTGGCGGCTCGCACATTTTCCGGCACCCGCTCAACCGAAAGTTCAGGAGTGTGTATGCCGAGTATTTCTAGGCCCTGGCCCTTGTACTTGTCGTAGAGGGCGCGGACGTGGGGCTGGGTGTTGCGACAGTTGTAGCAATCGAAGGTCCAAAAGTCCACAATCACCACTTTGCCCCTTAGTGATTTCAGCGTAAGTGGCTTGGAGTTGATCCACTCGGTCAGCCCGGTCAGTTCAGGCGCGGGACCGAGGTCATTCAGCTTGATACCAGGCGCAGGTTTAGCTGTGGGCACGCTGGTTGGCGGGACCGGCGTAGGCTGCACGGGCGCTTCTATAGTCGGCTGGGCGGGCGCGGCGACTTTGTCTTGTGTCTGGTTGTTGTTGGTTGCCTGGTTCGTTGATGTGTTCGCGGCTGCCAGGTCGGACGAGGTTGTAGCTTTCAGTTGCAAGTTGCCTATCTCCTTCTGCACGGTCTCCTGGCGCTCGAAGCCGGTGAGGGCGGCGCTCCAGGAAGTGGGTAAGAGGTCTTGTATGCGCGATTCAAAGCCAAAGAGCAGGGCGAGGCAAGCAAGCACGGTCAAGCCTCCGAAGGCGCGGCGTATGATTTCGCTGCGCGGGCCTAATGTCTTGACGCTTGTTAGGATCCGTTGAGCGCCATAGCCGATGAAGAGCAACGGCACGCCCGCTCCGATAGCGTAGGCGAGTGTTATCGTAACAATATTGCTGCTGACGCCCTGAGTAACGGCAAGGGCAATAACAGAACCCATGATAGGCCCGACGCACGGCGCCCAGAGCAATCCCAATCCCGCGCCCATGAGCAGGCCGCCGCCGAACCCGGCGCGCTGCGTTGGGCCGCCTGCTATACGCGCCAGAGGCGAAAGCGCCCGCTGCATAGCTCGCCCCCATGCGGGAATAAGCATCGAGAGGCCGAATAGGCCCAGCGCTACGATGGCGAACGTACGCAGCCAGACCGTAGGCAAGGCGAGGGCCTGAGCGGCGGCGGCCCCGGCCAGCGTAGCTATCGTGAACGAGCCAGTGAGGCCCAGCACTACTCCTAAGGGACGCAGCCTACCTGCGCCCACAGACGTGGAGAGCACCATAGGCAGCACGGGCAGCACGCACGGCGAGACTACAGTAGCCAGGCCGGATAAGAAAGCGAAGATGGTGAGTAGCATGTTGTTTACTCCTAATGTTCCAACGTTCCAACGTTCTAATGTCTATTGTACCACTCTACGTGTGACGAAATCTGGGGCAAATGTTACAAGAGTATTACTTTCTCACGTTACGCAGCCCGGCCCGGCGGCTAATGAGTATTAACAACTCACCTTACGCAACCTCTTGAAGGAGGGGGACCAAACAACCCTTGTCATTCTGAACGGAGTGAAGAATCTCGTCCCTTACCGGGATGTGGGAGCATAACTGAGGCATAGTCATCAGGGTCCACGACGAGATTCTTCACTCCGTTCAGAATGACAAGGGTTAGCTCCTCTCCTCCGTTAAGCCAACTGCGTAAGGTGAGTTGTTAATACTCATTAGCCACCGTGCGGGGCTGCGTAACGTGAGTTACTTTATTTGGGTTGTTCGCCGCCGGAAGGCAAGTATTGCTAAAAACACGCCTGCGATGAGCAGACCTACGAGGACGCCGAGGCCAATGAGTATAGGAGATGCTAAACTGGGGAGTGGATTGCGGATGATGTTGGGAGTCGTGTTCGGGGCGGCTACTTTATAGGGGAGGGAGGCGCGCCATTGCTTGTCAATCTCGTCTACCGTCGCGCCCAGGCCCGCTTTGAGCGCATCATCGTAGGTAACGCCCTCGTGGAAGGCAGTCACGGTCTTTGCGAACTTCGCGGGTCCATAGCGGCTGTCGCTGAGAAGGAAATCTACGGCGCTGCGGCTCTCGGCGTAAGATAGCACGGCCTCGTCTTCGCTGGCCCCGAACGAACCCGACAGAGCTTTGAGAGGCTTGAGGCTTCCCTCCGCGGCGGCTTGTTTGAGGCTCTGCTCCTCTGTTGGGTCCTGGAACTGCTGGTTATGCACCGCAAGCCCTTCATCGAACCAGGCGGGAGGTGTGTTGTAGGGGTTGTAGGTCGCCTGGTAGAGCAGTAGGTGGCTCAACTCGTGCGGTATGACCCGCTTGATCTCCGTGTCCGTATCCACTTTGCTGGAAATAGCGGCGAGCACAAGCGCCAGGTCGGGAAAGGCTTTGCCGCCGACCCATTCGGGTATGTTCTGCGGCAAAGCGCCTATCAAGTCGTCTTGCGTAGCATATACCCACACGTTCGTCGGGCGTTGCTGATTGGCCCCTATGTCGCGCTGCAAGCGGTCGAGAGCGTTCGACGCATTATCCCTTATCATCGTTCCGAAAGAGCGGTCCCCCTCATACCAATGCACTGTGACCCGCTTCTGAGCATCGGCCATGCTGTTCCACTTGTAGCGGTCGTCTGGCATGACGAAGGTCTTTTCGGGCGTCTCGGTTTCGGTATCCTTCCCTTTAAGGGTCCAGTAATAAGACACCTCGGCGCCCGGCGGAATATAGTGCGTGGAGAGGTCCAAAGCGACCTTCAGGTCCAGGTTTGGGGTTGCGCCGCTTACATCGGCCTCCAAACCCTCCGTGACAGGCTCGCCAACCAGCCTATAGTTGAGCGAAGCGTGAACCGTTTCAAAGCCATGCGCATTGAGCGCAAAGTCTACCTTATCAGGGAAGTGCGGCATCGCGCTCTGTGCCTCCACCGTGACCTGGGGTGGCCGCGAAGCCTGAGCATAGGCGTTCCCGCCCGACAGCATGGGCAGTAGTGCGAGCAGCAAGGCAAAGAAGATGGGGAGTAGGGAGTAGGGTGAGGGAGTAGTTTCTATTCCCTCATCCCTCACCCTACTCCCTACTACTGACCTAGTTTCCACTTCAAATACGCCTCAATAAAGCCGTCCAGGTTGCCATCGAGCACGGCGGCGGGGTTGGTATCCTCGTGGCCGGTACGGTGGTCTTTGACAAGGTTGTAAGGGTGCAGCACGTAGGAGCGTATCTGGCTCCCCCAGCCGGTGGGCACGTGCTCTCCCTTCAGGCGCGAGTGTTCTTCGGCGCGGCGGGCCTCCTCCAATTCCCACAGGCGGGCGCGCAGGATGCGCATCGCCGTCTCGCGGTTTTGAAGCTGGCTGCGCTCATTCTGGCAGGTCACTACTATGCCAGTAGGCAGATGCCGCAGGCGCACAGCCGTGGAGGTTTTGTTGACGTTTTGGCCCCCCGCTCCCGTCGCCCGGTAAAAATCTTCTTCTATGTCGTCAGGGTTGATTACTATCTCGCTATCGTCTTCCACCTCGGGCAGCACCTCTACCAGCGCGAACGACGTGTGCCTCCGATGCGCAGCGTCGAACGGCGAGAGGCGCACAAGACGATGAGCGCCTGCCTCGCTGTGCGCGTAGCCGTAAGCGTTGGCGCCCCTGATGAAGATAGTTGCGCTCTTGACGCCCGCTTCGTCGCCTTCGGTCAGGTCGAGTATCTCTGTGCCGTAGCCGCGTTCTTCGGCCCACCTCGTGTACATTCGCAAGAGCATCTGCGTCCAGTCCTGCGAGTCCGTGCCGCCTTCGCGGGCGTGGACCGACAGGATGGCGTTGTTGGCGTCGTAGGGGCCGCTCAACACCAGGATAAGCTCTATCCTATCTAGCTCGTGCAGAAGTCGAGCAGCATCTTGTGCGACCTCTGCAATCAAAGCGTTGTCGCCTTCGCCCGCAGCTAACTCTAACAACTCAGATAGGTCGCTCGCGCTCTTGGCGAGACCATGCCACTGGTCAACCTGGTCTTGCAGGACCGTGAGGCGGCGCATAACAGCCTGGGCAGAGCGCGACTCGTTCCAGAAACCAGGCTCTTGCGATTGTTCACCCAGGCGGGCTATTTCAGCTTCTTTGGTGGGTAAGTCAAAGACGCACCTCAATATCGTGGATACGAGTGCTGAGGTTCTGTATAGCCTCGTTGAGATTATCGGTGGAAACTGGGGTTGTTGACATCTACTTGATTTGATCCTCTTGGTGGGCCTTTTGGTGGGAATGTTGTTCCTTACAACCATAAGGCGATGGCTATCAGGTCAAACAGCACAGCCTGTGCCATCACTTGCACCTTGCAAGTATATCACGGCAATCAGGTCGGGGCAACACGCATTGTGTCTATGTAGGGCTTATTCATATTCAGTTGTAGGGGCAGACCCCCATAGGTGCGAACTTAAGGAGACTACAGGGGCAAACAAACCCACTAACCCGTGTCATTCTGAGCCGCAGCGAAGAATCTCCTCGTATATGGGGATGGTTGGGTCACAGAAAATCCAGCATCTACGCGAGGGACGAGATTCTTCGCTGCGGCTCAGAATGACACGGGTTAGTGGGTTTGTTTGCCTTTAAGTTCGCACCTATGGGCAGGCCCCCGTGCCTGCCCTCTCTCCTTACCGCTAACATCCAGGTGGCCCGAACAGGGCAGGCACGGGGCAGGCCCCCAAGCCTACGGCTCTAACCCTATTCCCTCCCCGGCATTTCGAGCCTGAACCAATAGAAGCCGTGCGGCCCAAGTGTAATAAAATAGGGCAGATCGCCTATCGGTGGGAAGCGGACTTCGCCTATCATCTCGACGGGGGTCGCGTCCTTATACGTCGACAGGTCTAGCTCCACGGGCTGCACAAAACGGGACAGATTGTTTACGATCAGCACATGCTGCCCCTCGTACTGGCGCACGTAGACGAGGACTTTCTGATTCGTGGGGTCGAGGAACTTGATGTCGCCTCTGCCAAACACCGGATATTTCTTGCGCACTCGTATCATCCGCTTCATCCAGTTCAGCAGGCTCGTTTGCGTGCGCATCTGCGCCTCTACGTTGATAGCCTGGTAGCCGTACACGGGGTCGTTTATCGGCGGGCTATAAAGGCGGGCGGGGTCGGCGCGTGAGAAGCCTGCGTTGCGGTCGCTCGTCCACTGCATGGGAGTGCGCACGCCGTCGCGGTCGCCCAGGTAGATGTTGTCTCCCATACCCATTTCATCCCCGTAATAGATGATAGGCGTGCCGGGGAGCGTGAGCAGGAGGCTGTTGAGCAGTTCGATTTGCCTGCGCCCGTTGTCTAGCAGGGGAGCAAGGCGGCGGCGTATGCCGATGTTTATCTTCGTGCGCGGGTCTCGCGCGTATTCATAGTACATGTAGTCGCGCTCCTCGTCCGTGACCATCTCCAGGGTCAGTTCGTCGTGGTTGCGCAAGAAGATGCCCCACTGGCAGTTTTCGGGTATTTCAGGAAGCTGGTTGATGATGTCCATGATGGGACGGCGCTCTTCGCGGCGCAGGGCCATGAAGATGCGCGGCATCAGAGGGAAGTTGAAGGCCATATGGAATTCGTCGCCGTTCCCGAAGTAGGGCAGCAGGTCGGTAGGCCACTGGTTAGCCTCCGCCAGCAGCACCTTGTCGGCGTAATTGCGTTCTATGTAGCTGCGCAGGTGCTTGCAATATACGTGCGTCTCGCGCAGGTTCTCGCAGTTCGTGCCTTCGCGCTCGTAGAGGTAGGGTACGGCATCGCACCGGAAGCCGTCCAGCCCCATGTCGAGCCAGTAGCGCATCACCTTGAGCATCACGCGGCGCACGTCTCCATTTTCGTAGTTCAGGTCGGGCTGGTGGCTGAAAAAGCGGTGCCAGTAATATTGCTTGGCGACCGGGTCCCAGGTCCAGTTAGAACGCTCGGTATCGGTGAAAATGATACGCGCTCCCGTATACTTCTGGTCGGTATCGCTCCATACATAGAAGTTGCGCTTGCGTGGATCAGTGGAAGTGCGGGCTTCCTGGAACCAGGCGTGCTGGTCTGAGGTGTGATTGAGCACCAGGTCGGTAAGCACGCGGATGTTACGCTTGTGAGCCGCCTTGATGAAGGCTTTCACGTCGGCCAGCGTGCCGTAGTTCGGGTGGACGGTGTAGTAGTCTGAGATGTCGTAGCCGTCGTCGCGCAGGGGCGACTGGTAGAAGGGCAGCAGCCAGATACAATTGATGCCTAGATCATGCAGGTAATCTAGCTTCTCGGCCAGCCCCCTGAAGTCGCCTACGCCGTCGTTATTGCCATCATAGAACGCTTTGACGTGCAGTTCGTATATTATCGCGTCTTTGTACCAGTAGTTGTCACTCATCTTGAAGTTGTCCGCTATCAGCTATCAGCTATCAGCTTTCAACCCTCCAATCTTTCGGGTTTTTGCAAGCTTCAACAGTATATATCAAAGTTTGTGCAGTCTGCACAAGTATTACGAGCCTCCGTATGCTACAACAAAGAAAGCGGAAGCGTTACGGGCAGCGATCCGCAAGTAATTCCAGAAAGGCGAAATAGCTGAAAGCTGAAAGCTACTATGTTTGGTAAATTGGCTGTGGCGCTGATGAGCGGTCTTTGCTTGGGTTTCCTCAGCTTGCCTATACTGGCGCTGCTGCTGCGCGTGCCTCTCGATAGCCTGTTCGATTACCTGGGCAAACCGTTGGTGCTCGACGCGCTACGGTTGAGCGCGATAAGCAGTCTGTGCAGTTTGGCACTCATGATCATCCTGGGTACGCCTGTCGCCTATTTGTTGAGCCGCTATAGCTTTCGGGGCAAGCGGGTAGTGGAGACTGTCCTTGAATTACCGCTTATACTGCCGCCCGCTGTCGCGGGTGTGGCGTTGTTGTTTGCCTTCGGACGTCGCACGCCGCTTGGCGGTCTGTTGAGCAGCCTAAATATAGAGGTGGCCTTCACACTGGCAGCAGTGGTATTGGCCCAGACCTTTGTGGCGGCCCCTTTCTATATCAAGTCGGCGCGGGTCGGGTTCCAGGGCGTGCCCCGCGATTTGTTGGAGTCGGCGGCTACCCAGGGAGCGGGAGCCTGGCAGACGTTTCGCCATGTGGTCGCACCCCTTGCTTTGCCCAGCGTGGCGGGCGGGGCGATCATGGGCTGGGCCAGGGCTGTAGGAGAGTTCGGGGCCACTATACTCTTCGCAGGCAATTTCCAGGGCCGGACGCAGACTATGCCCCTCGCCATTTATACCGCCCTGGAAAGCGACATCAACGCGGCGGTTGTGTTGGCGGCTATATTAGTGGTCACGTCGTTCGCGGTGCTGCTGACGTTTAAGCTGTTGGGTGGGGGCAATCTCGATGTGATAGCAGACTAAATTGGCAAGGTCAATATGAGTCAGCCCGAAGTTTTATTAACTCACGTTACGCAGCTAGGCAAAGGGACATTTGGTTGGGGCAAGAGGGCGTGATAAATCACGCCCTCTTGCCC
>JBBQIC010000052.1:0-15897 GCA_038324555.1 Chloroflexia bacterium | reverse complement strand
TCGCCTTAGCTACAGGGGCTACAAGATACAGGACCTTGCCGCTAACTCATCCTTCGAAGAGGTTTTCTATTTGCTGCTAAATGGGGACTTGCCCACGAGCGAGCAACTCCAGGACTTCGGGAACACGCTACGCGAACGGCGCGACCTGCCGAACGAGGCTATGGAGGTGTTGCGCGCCCTTCCAAAGGGAGGGGAGCCTATAGACGTGCTGCGAACCGTTGTGTCCACCCTGGCGCTGGGTGACCGCGACGTTAATAACACTAGCCACGACGCGATTGTGGATAAGACGTTATCACTCGCCGCCAAGATGCCGACCATCGTCGCGGCCTACGACCGTATACGCGACGGCAAGGAACCCATTGCGCCCAACCGCGACCTCGGCCACGCCGCGAACCTGCTTTATATGCTCAAGGGCGAGAAGCCATCGGACGAGGACGCCAAGGCGCTCAACACCTATTTCGTGCTGGCGGCGGAGCACAGCTTCAACGCCTCTACCTTTACGGCGAAGGTCGTTATCTCGACCCTTTCGGACTATTATTCGGGAATCGTCGGGGCGATTTGCTCGTTGAAAGGCGCATCTCACGGTGGAGCCAACCAGAAGGCTATGGAGATGATGATCGAGGTAGGGGACGTTGACAACGTTCAGGCGTTCATAGACAACGCCCTGGCAACCAAGCGCCGCCTCATGGGCATGGGCCACCGCATCTACAAGACCTACGATCCTCGAGCCGAGCAACTCAATGAGCAAGCACACTTAGTAGCCGAGCGCAGCGGGAACAAGAAGTGGTACGAGATAGCTCAGTCTATTGACAAAATCTCGCATACCCACCCTTATTTCGCCGAGCGTAAGATTTACCCGAACGTGGAGTTCTATTCGGCTCCGCTCCTTTACACTCTAGGTTTCAAACCCGATATGATGCCCGCGCTCTTCGCGTGCAGCCGCATCAGCGGGTGGAGCGCGCATATCCTCGAACAACTACTGGACAACCGCATCATTCGCCCAAGCGTGGAGTACGTCGGGTCTAGAATAAGGGAGTACACGCCGGTGGGGAGCAGGTAGGGGCTAGGATGTGGTCAATGAAGGAGAAACGCCCAAAGAACGAATAGATCGGCTTGTGGCAGAAGGCATGATGCCACAAGTGGCGGTGGATCACGCAAAAGAGCTTTGGCAAGAACGCCTCCGACACGGCATAGTAATGCCGAACAACGAA
The DNA here is from genome assembly GCA_038324555.1 of Chloroflexia bacterium. Taxonomy (GTDB): domain Bacteria; phylum Chloroflexota; class Chloroflexia; order QHBQ01; family JADMIH01; genus JADMIH01. Next base: position 14,686 of record JBBQIC010000052.1, on the reverse strand, counting down.
ACGGCGGTTATTGCTCTAGATGACCTTTATCACGTTATCGTTGATCCTAGGATATGGCGGCATCTTGAGCGTATTGAGCTAATGCTTGTGGAAATCTTTCAGATTCGTTCAGCTAAGTATGGAAGGCGTATTGCGCTGACGAGATGGGAAGAAAATAACCAGCAGTTGGTAGGATATGTGATTCTTGAGGCAGGTAATCGCCTCTGGAGCGTACATGTCGTTGACGAAAAAAGGTTGCGTAGGGAAGAAAGAAGAGGAAATCTTCTATGGAAACGGTAAAAGCATCTATCATGTGGCCTGGCCCTGATGTGGATGTCCTGACATTGTTTGTGGAACCTACACCTGATCTCTGGGAGGCCGATCCCGTTGATGAGGAGTGGGAGTTTATGGTCTTGCGAGCTTTGGACGAAAACGAGCAGGAAACAGGCGAGATAGCCGGTGTGGAGCTAGTGGGCTTCCTGGATTTCGATAGGTGGGAAGACCTGCCTGATATCCCTCTACTCTGGCAGCTTCCGGGGTGGGAACCCCTGCCATTGCAGGAGCTACTCAAGCGAGAGCAGAATTTGTTGAGAGAAAACAGGGCGCGTGTCGCTTCATAAGCAAGGCAGTACAAGATTAAAAACCTGGAAACAGCAACCACAATAGCCCAAATCCACGCCCTCCGCTCCTCCTTACCGCAAGATAAGCAGGTGGGTTTCGTGCCCACGATGGGCTTCCTGCACGCGGGGCACCTGTCGCTAGTGGAGATGGCCCACGCCCAAAACGACACGGTGGTTGTGAGCATCTTCGTCAACCCGACGCAGTTCGGGCCAAATGAGGACTTCACCCACTATCCACGCGACGCTGAGCGCGATCTGGCAATGCTCAGAGAGGCGGGCGTAGATTGGGTTTTCACTCCTTCGATCGAGGAGATTTACCCACCTGGATATTCAACCTACGTAGATGTGCGCGAAGTGACTTCACGATTAGAAGGCGCAGCGCGACCCGACCACTTCACGGGCGTGGCGACGGTGGTGGCAAAACTGTTCAACATAGTCCAGCCCCATCGAGCCTACTTCGGACAGAAGGACGCGCAGCAGGTAGTGGTTATCCGCAAGATGGTGCAAGACCTCAACTTCCCACTGGAAATCATCGTAGGCCCAACCATGCGCGAACCGGACGGCCTGGCAATGTCCTCCCGCAACGTCTACCTCAACCCGGAGGAGCGGCGAGCAGCGCTGGTGCTCTACAAATCGCTGAACACCGCCGAAGCTTTGTGGGACAAAGGGGAACGCAGGGGAACACCCCTGCGTGAAGCCATAAGCCAAACGCTCTCCACCGAGCCACTAGCCCGTCCTGACTACGTGAGCGTCGCCGACCCAACCACATTGCAAGAACTTGATGATGGCGGCGAAGCGCGAGAGGCGTTAGCTTCGCTGGCGGTAAAGATTGGGAAGACGCGACTGATTGATAACGCTCTAATGCGTGAAACGTAAACTGCCCTAGTTATTCACGCTTCACGTTTCACGCACCATGCTTTTAGCCATAGACATCGGTAATACAAACATCGTGCTCGGCCTCTACCAGGGCGATACACTGGTGGCTGATTGGCGCATGGCAACCGACCATTCCAAGATGGCCGATGAGTGGGCCGCGACGCTTATCGCGCTTATGGGGCACAAAGGCTATAAGCTGGGAGACATAGACGCTGCCATATGCTCTAGCGTCGTGCCACCCGTTACTACCGCGATGCGCGAGATGACCGAGGAATACCTGCACGTGCCCTTGCTGCTGGTTGAGCCTGGCATCAAGACCGGCGTCAAGGTCAACGTAGACAACCCACGCGAGGTGGGCGCGGACCGCATCGTCAACACCCTGGCAGCGCATGTTCGATATGGCGGCCCTGCCATTGTGATAGACTTCGGTACGGCCACCACCTTCGATGTTGTATCACCCGACGGCGAATACCTGGGCGGAGCCATCGCTCCCGGCCTTATAGTCGCCTCGGACGCGCTCTTTCGACTCACATCCCAACTTCGGCGCATCGAATTAGTGGCCCCGCGCTCTTCCATAGGGCGGAACACGGTACACGCCATGCAGTCGGGCGTGGTCTGGGGCTACACAAGCCTGGTTGAGGGCATGGTGGCCCGCATCAAGCGCGACATGGGCGGGATGGGAGTGTCAGCGAAGGTTATAGGCACAGGGGGACTGGCCCCGTTGATCGCAGCGAACACGGATTGCATGGATATAGTAGACGATAATTTGACGCTTGATGGGTTGAAACTCATCTACGATTTGAACAGCAATCCGTAGACTCTTACCTTGTTAGCTTTATTGTTGGGAGGAAAACATGCGAGATACCAACACTTCACCCAATGGCGAATCCAGTCAGGCGCACGAGACAAGCGTGCCCATCGTAGAGCCGCCGGTCATCAACATACAGGGAGAAAAAGTGGCGCTGGGGCCTGCGCGCCGTGACCAGGTGGCTATTTACCAGCGATGGATGAACGACTTCAATAGCCTGCGACTAGCGGGTATTGTCCCCAAACCGCGCACATTAGAGCAGCAGATCGCCTCATTCGAGCGTGAGGATGGCCCTGAAGAGGTGTGGTTTCTTATCTATGAGGTCTCTACATGGCGGCCTATTGGTTTCACCGGGCTGAAAGGTATTGATTTGCACAATCGAACGGCTGAGTTTGGTATAAGCATTTGGGAGGCGTCCTGCCGAGGCAAGGGCTACGGCACCGAGACAACCCGCCTGGTGCTGGATTATGCTTTCATCGCCCGCGGGCTACACAGCGTCTATCTAACTACATCCGAGTATAATATCGCTGGTCAGAGGGCTTATGCCAAAGCTGGTTTCCGCGAATTCGGGAGGCAGCGGCAGTGTGATATGATGGGTGGGCGGATGTGGGACTTGGTCTACATGGACTGCCTGGCCTCCGAGTTCACCAGCCCCGTGTTGAGCCGTATCTTCTTGCCGGACGAACGTTAATTTGACATTAGGCGGATCAAGGATTACTTACGACCTTCATCGGGGCGACGAGCAATCATGATAATAGGAGGAATTACTTGACAAACGGCAACCACAAGAGGGACAGAGGACGTTCAGTCACATTAGCAAGGGCGACACTCCTGCGCGCAGTTGGCGCAACGGCTCTAGGAGCCTTGACCATCGGGGCGCTGTCCATTGGCGCAATGGCGATTGCGCGCCTGGCTATCGGTAAGATGGCGATTGGCAACATTACGGCGGGCAAGGTGAAAATAGAAGAGCTTGAAGTGGGCACTTTGCGCGTGCGCAAGCTGGAAGTGCTGGAAGGTAAAGACTAGGTGCTCCAAAATAAGCGCATAGTGCTGGGCGTGTCGGGCGGTATCGCCGCGTACAAGGTGGCGGACCTGGTGTCCAAACTGGTGCAGGCGGGCGTGCTCGTGGACGTGATTATGACGGCGGGCGCGCAACGCTTCGTTACGCCGCTCACCTTCCAGGCTATTACGAAGCGGCCCGTACGCACCGACATTTACGCCGACTGGCTGGGGGAGGATACCGGCCACGTCGGGTTAGCCCACAACGCCAATTTGCTCGTCGTGGCCCCAGCGACGGCGCATACCATCGCTCGTCTCGCTCTCGGTCTGTCGGACGACCTGCTGTGCGCTGTTTATCTGTCGACGCGCGCTCCCGTCTTGCTGGCGCCCGCTATGGAGACGGGCATGTATCTGCACCCGGCCACGCAGGAGCATATCGAGACGTTGCGGCGCAGGGGGGCTGCGATCATGATGCCGGAAGAGGGACATCTCGCTTCTGGTGCGTCGGGCGTTGGACGGCTTCCGGAGGTGCCGGAGATAATGTCAGCAATCAAGCGCGCTCTCGGCGCTAACGGGCCGCTAGCAGGCAAACGGGTGGTAGTGACCGCCGGGGGCACGCAGGAGCCTCTCGACCCCGTGCGCTATATAGGCAACCGCTCTTCGGGCAAAATGGGCTATGCCATAGCGGAGGCGGCGTTCTACGCAGGGGCCGACGTTATCCTCATAAGCGGACCTGTGGCGATAGCCCCGCCCTCCGGCATACAGGTAGTTCTCGTCGGAACCGCCCGCGAGATGGAGAATGCCGTGCGAGAGGCTGTGCAAGGGGCTGACGCGCTGGTTATGGCGGCAGCAGTAGCCGATTATGCGCCTGTGCAGGTGTCCGAACAGAAGATAAAGAAGACAGGTGAGAACCTGAACATAGAGTTGGGCCGCAACCCCGATATACTCGCTAACCTTGACGAGGTTAATCTGCCCGGTCTGGTGCGAGTGGGATTCGCCGCCGAAACTCAGGACCTGCTGAACAACGCCCGCGATAAGCTCAAGAGAAAGAAGCTGGATATGATAGTGGCTAACGACGCCGTTACCAGCATAGGCACGGACAGCAGCATCTTGACCCTCATTAATAAGGATGGTACTATTGAACAACTGCCCGCGCTTCCCAAAGAGGAGAGTGCCAGAGTGATAGTAGACCGTCTGGCGAAACTGATCAGTCTGCGAAACGATTGAAAATTGCGTAACAAAGCCTGGGACGCCTCGTTGTAAAAGGTAGCTTACGGGATAAGCATATCAAACTGGTATCTTCGCAATAATTGTTATTTAATTCGGAGCTATATTATTTTGCGTGGCTCCTCTTTCACGAAACACGACTACAGGAGACTAATAATATGCGTACTGAGGAGTTACTTGAGCAGTGCTTACTGGCCCTAACTTCTGGTGAGGAGTTGCCGCCTGACCTGGCTCGGTACCTGGCGCGCCACCCTGATCAGAGGGACGAGGTGGAAGAATTGCTGGCTATAGGTCAGCACGTCAGCCGCCTGCCTGCGGCAGAGCTAACTTCCGCCGCCCGCACTAACATGCAAGCACGCCTGGCAGCGCGGCTCGGTTTCGACCCGATGGCGGTTGAGACGCTCCCCAAGGGCGAACAGTCGGTAAATTATACCCAGGAGCAACCGGCCGTGCAAGAGTACTCAGCAAGGAAAAAACCTTTGCTCTCGCTGGGGCGCGTTTCCCTCGCCAAGCTGCGTTACGAGCCGCCAAGCCACTCACTTCATGACGTTTCAGAGGCGCGAATACGGGCAGCCTTTCGAGACCTGACGCCACAGGATATCCGGCGATATATAGGGGTGCGTGGAGAAGACTATCTGTATTACCGGCAGCGCCTTCCAGGTTGGGAACCAGTTTTCTCGCTCATCGCCCTGGTTCTACGCGGCCTCAAACGGTTGGAGATGTTTGCGAGTGTGTATAACTGAGGAAGGGGTCAGGGATCAGGGATCAGGGATCAGCTAAGAACCGTTCCCTGATCCCTGATCCCTGATCCCTAAATGAATATGACCATATCAACAGACGATCTACCCCGCATCCTTGTGCTAGTTGTTATTGCAGCGTTGCTTGGTTACGTGGCGGACTTATTTACCGGTAACAGGGCGCCGCTTGGCTTTTTCGGCACTATACTCTTCGGGCTGTTGGGTGCGTGGGTCGCTACTGAGGTCGTGCGTCCACGAGTCTCATTGTCGCTGCCTACGGAGCCGGTTCTTGATGGGGTGCTACTCGTTACGGCGGCTCTAGGTGCGTTTGTCTTTTCCCTATTCTGGTGCATTCTGGCGTCCCGCTTCGCCAGGCGATGAAAGGAATAGAGGGAATTGTAAAAAATATCCAAATTGGCAAGAGAATATATTGACACGTCTTACCAATCAGAGTTATACTCCATATGCTTAGATGTTTATCGCATCATTGCGTATCCTGGCGGGTCTATCTTGCTATGGATAGATTATGTTACCAGGTGAGCGGGCGCAACTGATGAGGGCACTATTCCACTACTACGCAGAACATTAAGCTCTATGGGGGGACTGAATTAAACATCCTGTAATGTTCGGGCCGCTATCGCTATAGATAGCGGCAATTATCGTTGCTTTCGCGTTACGCCAGAACATTACCGGCTCTTATGAAGCCCATTAAGTAGACTAGATAGCTCTCTTAGCAATCACAGGAGGAACGAAGGATGACAAAAAGACTAAAGGGTTCGCGGTATTTACTCACAGCGATGGGGCTTGTGTTTGCAGCAAGCTTGCTGCTATGGAACCAACAAGCCAACGCCCAACCTCCGGCTGCCGCGCCCACAAGCGCAGCTACGTCCGCAGGCCCAACCACCACCGCCGCCAACGACGGTTTCGATAGGCTCCCAATCGGGTTGAAGGGCTTGTCCAGTTCGACCCTGGTAAACATGGGTAGGATTCGCTATGCCCCAGCAAACACTGCTCCCTCCGATGGCGGCAGATGGGCCAACCCTTTCAGCCCACTGCTCACCATCGTCTGGGGCGCGCCCACGCCCACATCGGGCAGCGCGGGAGAGCCTGCTGCGGGTATGCACCCCACAGACCCCAACAGAGCTTTGGTCAGCGGCAACTTCAGCCTTGACAACACCACTAACGGCGGAACCACCTGGCAAACCCGCAACCCGCCCAACGCCTGCGGTTCAGGAGACGTGGTCAACACATGGCTTGGCCCATCATTCAGCAGCGGGAACGAAGCTCTCGAAACCTGCCTCAACGGCAGCCCGATTGACTTCACCTGCGGTAGGTCCACCGACGGAGGCGTCACATGGTCTACAGACGCCGGCTGCGGCCCTAGCGTTTCCACCGTCTTCTTCGATGACCGCCAGTACCTGTGGGTAGATCGCTCTCCTACAAGCCCATTCAGCCAGAGGGTTTACCAGACAGAGGCTCTATTCGACAGCGGCGGCACGGGCAGCTACAACAGTGTGACGCTGCGTTGGTCCTCCGATGGCGGCCACACCTGGAGCCCACCCGGTTCCAACCCACTGCCTATCGTGGACGCCGCTGAGTTCTCGCGCGGCATATCGGGCAACCACAACGAGTTTCCCTCGATGGGCGTCCAGCCCAACGGCACAATCGGTTATGCGTGGCACAGAGGTCTGTGCTGTGGATCATCGGCAACTGTCGGCTCGAATAACAAAGTGGCGTTCGCCCGATCAACTGACGGCGGTGTAACCTTCCCGTTCTCGACCACTATAGTAACCGTACCGCAAAACCAGTCGGTAGTGTTCAACTCCACATCGCCGCTCGGCGTGCGCTGGAGCGACATGCCCAATATCACGGCTGACCCCGTGGACGGCACGTTCTACGCCATCTGGACGCAGTATCGCACCGCCTCCACACCCGCCTCGTCAGCCATCTCCTTGTCGAAGTCTACGGACAACGGCAACACCTGGAGCACTCCAGTCATCCCGTTCAATAATCCCAACGGCAGCATCTTCCAGGGCTGGGGCTGGGTCAGCGTAACTCCGGACCAGACGGTGCATGTCACCTACCTGGGCGGAACCACATCGAACACGGCGGTAGCCCAGTTCTACGTGCAGTCCACCGACGGAGGGGCGACCTGGACCGCACCCTTCCAGTTGAGCAGTGGCACCTTCGGCGCGTTTGGAACAACCACCGACTACGAAGCCAACTCGGTGGGCGGCTACACAGGCGGTAATGCCGGCTCTATACTAGCTGCCTGGGCGTCAAGCACACACAACGCGCGCATAGGAACCTTCGTGCTCGGCCCCACCTCCACGCCCACCTCCACCGCCACGCCTTGCAGCCCGGTACCCTGCACCTCTACTCCAACCAATACGTCCACAAACACGAACACACCCACCAACACCCTGCCCCCAACCAATACGTTTACTGTCACGCGCACTCGCACGATCACGCCCACCCGCACAACTACACTCACGCCCACTATTACCCCGACCGTAGCCGTGTGTGGGCCTAGCTCCAACTACGTGATCGCGCAGTCTACAGGCGCGTCTATCGTGGCAGGCACGACAGACACAGGCAATCATGGGGACGACGTCAATACTGCCATTGCCTTGCCATTCCCCTTTACCTTATACGGAGCGTCGTTCACGACCGCGAACGTCAGTTCAAACGGCAATCTGCAATTCACCAGCAACAGTACGGCTTTCACTAATGCGTGTCTGCCCACTGCAACTCTCAACAACGCCATTATTCCGCACTGGGACGACCTGAACACTACCAACAATGTGGCTTGTCCAAGCGGCATCTGCGGTATCTTCACCACCGTGGAAGGCAGCACGCCTAACCGCATCTTCGATATAGAGTGGCGAGCTACCCTCTTCACTGGCGGCGGTTTCGTGAACTTCGAGGCGCGCTTGTACGAAGCGACAGGCGAGATTGACTTTGTGTACGGCGCTGTCAGTGGCAACGGCGTTGGCGCTACGATAGGCGTGCAGCGCGCTACCGGCCCGCAGAACACGCAGTTCTCCTGCAACACTGCCAGCCTGAGCACCGGCCTGCAACTCGCCTTTACGCAGCCTCCTTGCGGCTCGCCTACGGCTACGTTCACGGGCACTCCCCCCACCTCAACCTTCACCAACACGCCTTCTAATACGCCTGTACCCACCTTCACACCAACACGCACCAATACGGCCGTACCCACAGCCACCAATACCCCGCCCGCAACTTGCGGACCTGGCTCTAACTACGCAATCACACAGGCAACAGGGGCCATCGTGCCGGGCACGACCGACTCGGGCAACCACGGCGACGACGTTGTAACCAACATCCCGCTGCCGTTCACTTATAATCTGTATAGTGGATCGTTCGCCAGCGTAAACGCCAGTTCAAACGGCAACTTGCAGTTCACCAGCGCCAACACCGCCTTCACCAACAACTGCTTGCCCGATACCACAATGACCGATCTGATCGCCCCACACTGGGACGACTTGAGAACCGATACTACAGGAACATGCACACCTGGGCCATGTGGCATCTACACCTCGGTGAGCGGCAGCGCGCCCAACCGTATCTTTAATATTGAATGGCGCGCCTTCTACTTCTCCGGCGCAGGGACCGCCAATTTCGAGGTGCTACTATACGAAGGCCAGAGCAGATTCGACGTTGTCTACGGGCCAGTCGACCAGACAGGCAGCAGCGCCACGGTTGGCGTGCAGAACGGCGTCGGCCCGCAGAACACGCAGTTCGAGTGCAACACCGGCGGCTTGACCTCCGGCCTGGCGCTCATCTTTACGCAGCCTCCGTGCGGTTCGCCTACGGCTACCTTCACAGCCGCACCACCTACCAACACATTCACGCCCGTACCGCCTACTAATACGTTCACGCCCATACCGCCTACTAATACGTTCACACCTATTCCAACCGCTACCTGCCCGCCCGTAACCGTGGCTGTGAGCATTGAAGATTTCGACTTCAACCCTCAGAGCATAACGGTAAACGTGGGCACAACCGTACGCTGGACCAACACGGGTGGTGCCACGCACACTTCGACCAGCGATACCGCTGTCTGGGATAGCGGCAACCTGGGCACCGGCCAGCAGTTCTCGTTCACATTCAACAGTGTGGGCAGCTTCCCGTACCACTGCAACATCCACCCGTCCATGACAGGCACGATCAACGTCATAGCGGGTTGCGCACCCACGCCCACCAATACACCTCTGCCCACAAACACCTTCACTAACACACCCATACCCACTAACACCAACACAAACACTCCGACTAACACGCCTGTGCCACCCACCAACACGCCGATCAACACCAACACCAGCGTGCCCACCAATACCAATACCCCTACCCCGGCCAACATCAACGCCTACGCACACTTCCAAACGCCGGGGCCAGGATTGCGCTCTGCTCCATCAACGCCAGTGTTGAGCAGCATAACCGTAACTCTGGGTTCGAGAGTAGACCTTGGCCTATTCGTCAACGCAGGCTCTAACAGCGTCAACGCCGCCCAGAGCTACTTGACGTTCACCAACTCGATAATCCAGAACGTCAACGTTGGGCAACCAGGTTGCGTTCTCACCAGCACCGTTACCGGAGACCTCACGACCTTCGAGGCCGTATTGCAGAACGAGACATGCAACGGCCCCGGCAACTGTGTGTTCCGAGCCATAACTGTCGGCCCAGGCTCGATGGCTTACGCTTCGGGCGCGTTGAGTAATTGCCCCGGCGGTTGCACAGGCGACTTCCGTGTGGCGCAGGTAGCATTCTGCACCATCGCAACCGGTGACGCGCTCGTGCATTGGCAGTTCGCGCCGCCCGCGCCCGTAACCCGCGACAGCGAGATCGTAGACAACAACAGCAACGTCGTGAGCAACCGGGCGCTATACACAGACCTGGTGATCCATGTGCTGTCCGCTCCGACGCCCACAAATACACCTGTATCTGTGTTGGTTGGGCATGTAACGTGGCAGGGTCGCCCGACGCAACCAAACGCCTTGCAGGCTCTACCCATCACTCTTACTCTCAAGTCGGGGGCGGGCGAGACAAACTACGCAGGCCTGACCACCGACGCCAGCGGCTTCTTTACAGTTCCCGTAGGCACTCTGCCGAACGGCGGCTACAACTGGCGCGTAAAGGGTCCTGACGGCACGATAAAGACGCTGGCTACCGACCCATGCGGCTTCCTAGCCAATAGCGGCACACTCACGTTGAGCGGCACACAGACGACCCAACAAGAGATGGGTCTGATGCGGGCAGGCGACGCCAACAACGACAACGTTGTCAACATCAGCGACGACAACATCCTGAAGAACAGCTTTGGTAGGACCGTAGGACAACCCGGCTACGACAACAGGGCTGACTTCAACGGAGACCAAACAGTCAACGCTCTGGACTTCAACCTGATGCGCAACAACTTCGGGCAGGCGGGCCAACCACCCCTGGGACCAGGGAACCCGGTCCTGACCGGAGACAAGCAGAGATAGCACGTAAGTTATCAAAATAAAGAAAACCGCCCGAGAGGGCGGTTTTCTTTATTTTGATAACCCTATATAACTATATAGCGCCCGGCGTTGCGGAAGCCCGAAAGACAGCCGCTTTCTGCAAGTGCGAAACCCCACCCTCGCCTTGTAGCACAAGCGCGGGTAGGGTGAAGAAGAAGGTTGTTCGCTCGCCAGGCGTGCTTTCTACCCATATTCTACCGTCCTGGGCCTCTACCAGGGCCTTACTAATAGCCAGCCCCAGGCCCGTGCCTGCCTCTTTACCTATCGTACCATCTTCAACCCTGTAAAACTTATCGAACAAGTGCGAGAGGTGCTCAGGCGCTATGCCCTTGCCGTGGTCCGTCACGCTGATGACGACCTCGCCGCTACCGTCAAAAACGCCGCCTACGCGCACCAGGGGGGAGCCAGAGTACTTGGCGGCATTTTGCAGCAGGTTCGTTAGCACCTGCTCTACTCTACGGGGGTCGGCCTCTACCACAGGCAAGGGATCGTCCAGATCGCATTTGAATTTTATTTCGGGATAGTGCTTGGCGACACGCTCGACCACGCCCGCGCAGAACCTCGACAGGAGGATAGGCTCCGGCGTGACAGGCAGGCGGCCCGCTCCTATGCGCGACATCTCCAACAGGTTTTCTACGAGGTCGGTTAGCTTGTCGCTCTCGTCGGATATGATGGAGAGGAACTCCTGGCGCGTCACGTCGTCCCAATGCCCGTCGGCGGCCATGAGTGTGTGCGAGTAGCCTTTTATAGAGGCCAGGGGCGTGCGCAACTCGTGGGACACCATTGACACGAACTCGTCTTTGAGGCGATTGGTCTCGCGCAGGGCGGTGGTCTCGGCGGTCTCTTTGATGAGGCGCGTGTTCTCTATAGCCACCGCAAGTTGGTCTGCTACACCCTTCAAAATCATCGCCACCTCCTCATCAAAGGCGTTGGGCCGCCTGCTGACGACGAGCAATACCCCCAATTGACGCGCTCCGAGGGAAATGGGCAGGGCCACGAAAGAACGCACGCCCTCCTGTGCCAGCAAGATAACGGCAGGCTCGTGCAGAGAACGCTGCGTATCAACGTACAAGAGCGCCGTACCTTTGTCTCTGAGCAAGCCCCTTTCGGCATCAAAATCTACCTTGTCAATAGGCAGATCGTCCTCGTGGGGAAGCTGCGGCAGCACTCTGCGCAAAAGTGCGCCCGTGCGGTCGTCAAACAACGTGATGCTGGCCCCGTTGTTAGACACTATGCGTTCTATGCCCCTGAGAGCCGTCTGGAAAACTTTATCCAGATCGAGTGAGGACTGGTTGATAGAGCGAGCAAGTTCATTGACCGCTTCGAGGCGGGCCGCTTTGCGCTGGGTATCCACCAGCAGCATGGCATTCTCGCTGCTCTGCCTGATCAGGCGGCGAGAGGCTCTGCGCACTATGGCGAACAACGACACGTAGAGAAATAAGAAACCCCCCGCTATACCCTTCCAAAGCAAGTCGTTGGTCTCGTTTAGCAATACCCGCAAGTCGTCTATAGCGAAGTACCCCTCAAAGGCTCCTCGGACCTTGCTGCTATTTTGGAGCCTGAGGGGACTATAGACCTCTAACAACTCGGTGTACCCTGCCTGGCGCTCCTTGCTGTTTTCAGGTTTGCTCAGGTCGGAGACATCGCCAGTGATCTTTTCGTCAAACAGGGACTCGGCCAGGTCGGAGGAGATAGGGTAGCGCTTGCCTACGAGAGCCGGATCGTCCGAGTAAACGATCACACCATCAGTATTCCATATCTTGATACTCGCCAACCCGACTCCACCCAGGTACGAGAGGGCGCTCTCTATTTTTTTATATTTGTCGCCCGTAGCCCCTTGCGAAAGCACCTGTTCATCTACGAAGGGGGCGACAGAAGGCTGTAGCAGGTTGGCAACCGCGACCTGTTGACGCTGAATCTCCAACTGCTCAAAATAGTAGGTCAGCCCGAAACCCAAAGCGACGCCTATGGCTACGAAGAGCGCCAGGCTGAGTATCGAGAATTGCACCAGCAGTGATAGCTTTTTCATGTCGTTGATGGTCCAAAGTCCAAAGTTCTAACGTTGGACTTTGGACTTTGGACTTTGGACTATTCCTTAGGCGTTTCGAGCCTGTAGCCGAAGCCCGGCACCGAGACTATATATTTTGGGTTGGAAGGGTCTTTCTCGAGTTTCTGGCGCAGGTATCTCATGTATACCCACAGGTAGTCGGTATCGTCTTTATACTCTGGCCCCCAAACTTTCGATAGCAGGTCCGTGTGTGGTATCACCTTGCCCGCTTGCTGCGCGAGCGCCTGGAGCAGCTTGTATTCAGTGGGCGTGAGCTTTATTTGCTCGCCGTCGCGTTCGATTTTGCGCCGCGCCAGGTCTATAGACAGGCCACCCACCTCGATTATGTGCTGCTCTTCAAGCGGCCCGGTTGATTGGCTGCGCCTTAGAAGGGCGCGAATGCGGGCTACAAGCTCGTCGGGATCGAAAGGCTTGGTCAGGTAATCGTCGGCCCCTATTTCCAGGCCATGCACCTTCTGCGACTGTTCGCTCATGGCCGTAAGCATGATGATAGGCATGTTCGATATCTCGCGTATCTTCTGGGTAAGCGCATAGCCGTCTATGCCCGGCATGGTCACGTCGAGCACAGCCAGGTCGGGCGGGGCGGCTGCTAACTCCTCAAGCGCGGCGGCCCCGCCACCGGCCGTAGCTACGTTAAAGCCCGCCCTTTCAAGGTTCACTCTAACCAGGCGCAAGATGCGGGGGTCATCGTCAACCACCAGCACAGTTGTCTTACGCTGCATCATTAAAAATATAACCTCCTGGGAACGTGAAACGTGAAACGTGAAACGTGAAACGTGATGCGTGATAAAGTGGCGTGGGAGTGTCTATGCTCATTATACCACCATGCTATCGCAGCTATATAGCAGCTATATATACGTAGGCAGGTTACATTCGAGCGGGACCAACGCGCCAAAAAATCTAAGGTCTTCTTAAGGTGACCCCATAATCTTTTTAGGTGTTTCTCAGGGTCGAGACGCTAAGATTAGGGTGCCAGACGGAAAACGAAACAATTACGCAACGGACCGACCTTAGACGCATAACCAGACAGGTGATTAGAATGAACACAGTAGCAACTACAGCAACCACAACATACCAGCCGGGACAGACATATAATATCCTGGAGAGCAAAGCAAATAAGAGGCGCGAGGCCACCCAGACGGTAGCCACAGATATAGAAGCGCGCCGCAGGGCCATAGAGGAGATTTACGAGGTCACGGTCGAGCAGATTTACAAGTTCATCTATTTCAAAGTAGGCAACCGCGAAGATGCGGAAGACATAACTTCTCAGGTGTATATCAAGGCCGCCAACCTGATTGACATTAATCAGGATAATCGCGCAAGGCTAGCCTGGCTCTACCAGGTAGCCCGCACCACTATCACCGATTACTGGAGGCGCTTCTACAAGACCCCTACCACCAGCCTGGATGCTATGGAAGAAGCTAACACTTTCCAAGTTGCCGACGCGCCTGTAGTCCTGGGCGGCGCTCCCACTGCCAATGAGGATGACAGCGTACCGGCTGCTATGGTGAACGCGCTTCTATCGAAGTTGCCTGAGAATTACCGCCAGGTTCTTGAATACCGCTTCCTCAAAAACTACACGCTGAAAGAGACCGCCGCCGCTATCGGCACCACCGAGGCAAACGTCAAAGTTCTCCAGCACAGAGCAATACAGAAGGCGGCTAAACTGGGCAGGTAGGGGCGCACGGCCGTGCGCCCCTACCCAATCACCCTATTCCCTCACCCTATTCCCTCACCCTATTCCCTCACCCTATTCCCTCACCCTATTCCCTCACCCTATTCCCTCACCCTAATCCCTCACCCTATTCCCTCACCCAATTCCCTCACCCTATTCCCTCACCCTAATC
>JBBQIC010000051.1:0-15939 GCA_038324555.1 Chloroflexia bacterium | reverse complement strand
GATGACGGAGCCGGTGGTGGGGTGTATCCATTTGACGCGCCCGGTGGCTGGGTCGAGGGCGTGGACGGTTCCCGCAAACTTCTGGGCCTCCCCCAGGGAAAGGTAGCCCGCGCCCACGTATACTGTGTTGTAGGCGTAGGCACTTGTGGAAATGGCCCCCTCGCCGCATTGGGGGCACTCGCCTCCGTCGGCGATGGGCACGCGCCAGATGGGTCCGGCGCTTATGTTGGCCGCTTTGAAGGCGTAGTAATAGCCGTTTTTGGCTGACGCGCCGACCATTAGCATGCCTGCGTTGTCGTGGAAGAGGGTGGGGGTGGTGCCCCAATCGCCGTCGAACACCTGGTCGTCCATGGGGATTTGCCAGGCATCTTGAACAGCGAGGGATTGGGGGTCGAGGCGGGCTATGCTGTAATTGTGGGGGATGTAGAAGTCGCCGGAGCCTATGGTGACGTAGAGCGCGCCTGTAGCCTCGTCCACGGTGGGGGAGGTCCAGAGGCCGCCGCCACGCTGGTCGTTTGGTATGAAGCTGGCGGTTTGCTCGGCTTTGCCGGAAGCGGGGTTTATGCTCCACATCTGGCCGTGAGGGAAGGGTTTATCGCAGAAGGCGGCGATGCCGTAGTATACGCGGTCTTTGTAGACGAGGGGAGAGGCCCAGTTGTAAGCTCCTCCTTCGGGGCTGTTGTCGCCGGTCTTGAACTTCCAGAGCGTGGCCCCTGTCTGCGGGTTGAGGGCGTAGAGGTTGTCGTCGCCACCGCCTATATAGAGCGCGTTGTCGGTGACGGCGGGGGCGGAAGTGATACCAGCAGTTTCGGGCGAACAGAGCTTGGAGGTAGTCTGGCCGAGGTTGGCTTTCCAGCGTATGGTTCCCGTTTGGGTGCTGAGGGCGTAAAGATAGCCGTCCCAGGAGCCTTCGTATACGGTGTCTCCCTTGACTATAGGTTGGGCGGCGAGGACGTTACCTAGCTTCTGCTTCCAAAGGAGCCTGAGGTTGGCGGCGTTGTCGGGGGAGAGGCGGGTCTCGTTTTTGTTGAAGCCGCTGCGCGCGCCGTCGAACATGTAGGTGGGCCAGTCGTTGGTGGGGGAGGCGGGCGCGGGGTTATTGCTGTTTCTGGCTAAGAGCACCCCACCTAATGTGGTCACTATGGCAACGACCAATACCGATAACAGGAAGAGGCTTTGTTTGGAGCGTTTTAGCATTCCCTTATAGTATACAATTCCAAAGTTCATAACACGCTCTAGCGTTGACGCTGACGAATTGCACGATCAATGTCCTCACGACGAAAAAGTGAGTTGTACCTGCCTTGCTGCTCCTCAACTCTTGCCGCAGGTACTAATATGCCACTATGCACCCACCGGTCAATCGTACGCCTGGTTACACCAAGCATTCGCGCAACGGCACCAGTGCTCAAAAGCAACTCCGGCGCCGTTCGCCCTCCACTTTCTATTTCTATTGGCCCACCTGGCACAGTTGGTCCAGATCCATCGGTTACTTGATAAGCATTGGCTTCAGGTTCCGATGCTCCTTGCTCTTTGTCAACCTGCTCATCATCCTCGATCTCGGTTAGTTCAGATATTGGAGGGAACAGCGCGCCGACCTCGACACCCAGCGCCCTAGCGATCTTGATCAGGTTGACAACTGAAAAGTTGAGCTTGCCTCGCTCTATAGCACTATAGTACGCTCCAACAAATCCCGCTCGCACTGCAAGCTCTACTTGGCTGAGGTGGCGCAGACGTCTGAGATTACGAATGTGCTCTCCTAGAACTTCTAGCTGCCTGTGGGTAATCGCGCTTTTCTTGTTCTCGTTCGCTCTTGCTTTATCTACCATAAGAGCTTATGTAGCGCATTCCCACTTGACAGCATACATTAAATTGATTTATTCTATGTCCTGTAGAGGACTATTAGGTGTGGTGCTAAGCTGCCTTGTCTATGTCTACAAGGTTCTCTTGCTAGGCTGCTTCAATTACCGCTTACCGCTCACCGATATGTCAGAACTAGCTAATACAACAATTAGGTTATGGATGGATAGTGGAGGACATGTATGCGTCAGGTTCTACCTATAGGAATTGAGCTGAGTTCGGCATTCGCTTATCCATACGATTACATAGCAGAATTGGCTCATCAGGCGCAGCACCCTCCTGGTGGTGACCACTGCATTGGAGCGTTCAATCAGGCCGTCGTAAACCTTTTCTACGGGGGCAGCCAAATCGCGTTACTTCTCGGTGAGGTTGTTAAAAACCGAGGTATTACACCGCCACACTTGGCGAACCTGTTATTTCGCGCTGTCCAGTACATGGAGCTTCACATTCTAAGCAATACTATGTATCCAGGAGATTTCACCGAACCAACGGTCTGGGAACTGGAGTTGGCGAGGCTCCTTAACGACCACTCGGCGTGTCTGAAGGAAATCCTACTAACCAGGAGTACTCAGACTACCAAATACCAACGATACGCCGGACTTAAGTTCGTCTTGTCTTTCTTGCTACCAACACGCCCGTTGAGGGTCGCCGATTTCGGTTGTGGGGGTAACTATGGGCTTCCAGGCTTGGCTATCAATGAGCCGTTTGAGCCAATCGTTGATCATACGGCTGATAGCCTATTTACCGAGCATGTTTGCAGGCCATGTGAACTGGTGGAAGGGCTGGCACTCGATCAGTTCGATCCCTACACGCAAGAAGCCACAACATGGCGTTTGGCTTGTTCCCTTTATCCTTCCGAACTAGATACCCTAGAGCAAGTGCGTGCTTTTGAGTCTCGCCTCAAAAGCAATGCCAGCATACGGTTCTTGGAAAGCGATCTCCTTGATCTGGACTTTGACGCGGGAAGGATCCCATCTCGTTACTTCGATGCTGTCGCGCTGTCTACAGTGCTTTACCAGATGGGACCTATTGACCAGCAACAAGTCATAAGCAGCGCACTCCGAGTTTTAAAGCCTGATGGGCTGATTTTCATACAGGATTTTGCCACGAAGTATTATAATAGCCTTTATAATGCCAATAGCCTCACCTTCGACGGCAACTGGTTTACTCAACCATGGGCTTATCGTAGCTTTGTAGCTGCTGCTGCAACCGATTGGGAAGTGAAAGAAGTTCTACGCTGGCACAATGGGCGCTGCCGAGCGGTTATGGAAGGCGAGGACTTTTTAGCCCTTCTTGCGATCCAGCGGCTCACCAACATCAGGGATCAAGAGCCGTCCTGAGAGCCATAGCTGTCGAGGACACCTATCGTTATGCAACCTAGCGTGGTATGTACAGTCGGATCCTTCTGGGACCCAGCCGCCCGTGAGAAAGCCGCCCAGCTTATCGCCCAGGGTGAGCCTGTTGGAGCCTACGTTCGTGGGGTGTGCGGTGTTTGGGGTGATGGCCGCAATTTTGAGTTCGTGGACGCGGTGTGCCGAATTAAGGGTGAACGCCGGAAGAACCGCCCACTAGCCGCTTCCTTACCCAGCCGGTTGGTGGTTTCGCTTGTAGATGCCAGCATGATACCGGATCCTCTGCGCCCGATCTTCTTGGACGCCGATGAACTAAGTGCTCATCTTGGCTCGCTTTGCTTTATACGTTTGCCAATTACCGATGAAGCCGCACGCCAATTACCGGAAGTGCTCGTGTCACACACCGAAAATGGTACTCCCATTCTGCAAAACTGGGATCCAACAGGGCATGAAGCTGCTCTGGACCTCGTGGATAAACTGCTCGCTCTAGAAGTTTGTTACCCCGCAATTACCTCGATGAATATCAGTGGCCAACCGGAGATCGTTAAGCAGGACCAGGGCATAGCATTCGCGACCAGCACTGGGATACCCATGTTCCTAGTTGATCACCAGGATAAAGGTCTTGTTCGAGGTTCTTATACTATTCTGGCCGTGGATAGTCATGGCGTTACTGTTGTTCGTGAGGGCAACATACCCAGCGATATGCTCGGCGCTATCTTGAACAAGCCTCTCAATCATAGCCATATAGTGGCGTCGAAGTTCCCGCAGCCTATAATTGATCACTCATCTATAGACACGCGCGATCCAAAGGCGATACGAAACAGTCTGATCAGGCAGTTGCACATACTCTAGCAGGTACGTTATAAGCAGTCAACAAGACTCAAAGGCCGCATCGGTGTCGTCTGAAGCAGCGGTTGTGACGTGTAGGAAGCGAGGAGACGCTTGAGGGACATGGTGCTCTTCAAATCTGATTGGCCGCCAATTGTGCGGCACGTATAACCCAACAGAGAAGCCCGAGAGATAGCCCGTTCGGTAGGGCGAAGAATTGTGGCCTACCTCGCTCGCTTTCGGTCTTGCAAGGAGGTTTTTATATTATCCCTCGCACGATTAGCACCCCCAGCCAGTTTGAATAGGCTAGCCAGATGAGCAACACGCCGAGGGCTACTATCTTGAGGAAGCGCCAGGGTAGCAGGGCATGCAGACCCCCCGTGAACACGAGCGAGGCGGGTAGGAGCAGGGAGAAGAGATAGCGCCCCTGGGCTTGCATCGCCACCCTATCGTTGAACTGAATGTAGCTGGCTATTATGGTTATGGCAGCTACGAGCAAGACCAGCGCCCCTTGCCAGACGTAGGTGGGGAAACCGCGCCTCAATATCCAGCGCAAGGCTACCCAGGCCAGCGCGACAGCACTGAGCGCCAACAAAACAATCGAGATCGTACCCATCCACTCAAGATGCCGCTCCGGCAAAGACCTCTCCATCCATCCGAAGCGGCCCCACATGCTCAACCATGTTGATTGCAAGAATTCCTTCCAGCTTGCGGGGGAGTCGGGGTCAAAACTCACGGACGTCATCATGTAGTATTTTATAACGTCCTGGCTGCCGCTTGGGTCGCCGTAGACGAAGATATTACGCACAAACCACCAGCCGCACACCGTACCTGCTCCAACGACGATACCCAGCAGCATGCGCCCCCCGCGTACCAATCGCTCTCTCGAAATTGCGCGACCATAACCTACCTGGAATGCCCTGAAGACCAATACCAGCCCCACAGCAGGTATCAGACCCACTGCCGTGAGTTTTGCCAGCACCGCGAGGCCCAGCGCCGCGCCCGTCTTTAGCATACGAGGATCGTAGTCAGCCTGCCTCAGCCCATGAAGCGATGTATATAATAGCAGTGCAACCCCGAAGTTCAGTGCGCTGTCGTTGTTGACTGTCGCGCTGTTGAAGGAGAATTGTGGCAACAGTGCGATGGCTCCCGCCGCCGCCACAGCCCACATCGGAGCACGGGGGGCAAACTGCCGCGCTGCCGCCCAGCAGAAGAATACCGTTGCGGCCCCGAACAGGACCGACACAAACCTGCTGAAATAGAGCATTACTGGCGGGTCTGGCGGGACCACATGAGCCAGCAAGCCTGCCACGATGTAGTACAGCGGGGGTTGTGTCGATTCGTAAGGGACGAGCCTGTGGGGATCAACCTTACCGAAGCTCAAGGCGTAGTCCCGTACCGCCTGGTCGCCAGGGTTGCCGACTACGGGTATTTCTACTCCTGTCTGGTTAAAATCGAAGTGTATCTCAGGGACGATGTGCTTCTTGCGCACATCCATAACAGCCTCAAGATGCGCGATTTCGTCGGGCGCGTCCAGCGGTTTCACCGATACCGCCCATATTACCCCTAACAGCACACTGCATATTGCTGCCGCGACTCCTGGCAGCCGCAAAAATGTAAAGGCACTTTGGACGTTGGGCTTCCAAAATGCCTTTGAGTTTTGTTCAACCGGCTTAATCGAGGTAGCCACGAAGCTTGTTTGCGCCGTACCTAGCATAGCGCAGCTTGCGGAGGATGCGGGTCTCTATCTGGCGGATGCGCTCTCTGGTTATGCCGAAGGCTTTGGCGACTTCTTCGAGGGTACGCGGGCGGTCGTCGGTGAGGCCGTAGCGCATTTTTAGGATCTGCTGTTCGCGCTCGGTAAGCCTGCCCAAGATGTCCTCCACCTGCTCTTTGAGCATCTGGCGGGAGGCTTCTTCCATGGGGGTGGCGGTGCGCTCGTCTTCGATGAAGTCGCCGAGGAAGCTGTCTTCGCCTTCCTCCATTGGCGCGTCGAGAGACGCGGGGTGGCGGGCCATGTCGAGTATCTTGCGGACGCGCTCGGCGGGCATGTTTAGCTCCTGGCCTAGCTCCTCTTCGGTCGGCTCGCGCAGGAGAGTTTGCTGTAGCTCGTGCGCGGCCCTGCGTAGCCTGGTGACCATCTCGGTGACGTGTACTGGTAGGCGGATGGTGCGGCTCTGGTCGGATATGGCGCGGGTGATCGCCTGGCGTATCCACCAGGTAGCATATGTAGAGAACTTGAAGCCCTTGCCGTGATCGAACTTGTCGGCGGCTTTCATCAGGCCGATGTTGCCTTCCTGTATGAGGTCGAGCAGGGACAGGCCGCGCCCTATGTACCGCCGGGCGATGCTCACCACGAGGCGAAGGTTGGCCTGAACAAGTTGCTGCTTGGATTTCGCGCCGTCAAGAACAAGCATTTCCAGTTCGCGGCGCATCTCGATATATTGAGGGTCTATAGGGTCGCCGCCACTCTCGACTATACTTGCATCAACTATTTTGAGGTCGGCGTCGGCTTTGCGACCTACGGCCATCTTCTCGGCTAGGGCGCTTTCGTCGGGAGGCTTGAGGAGGGCGGTGCGACCAATCTCGCGCAGATAGATACGCACCGAGTCGTCAACCGACACGCCTTCCATAGTGAGGGCGCGGTCCACAACCTTCTCGAGTTCTTCGTGCGTTACGACCTCGACCCCTTCTACTTCGGCGGCGCGGGCCAGTTGGTCGGCGTCGGGTTCGCTTTCCTCGATGTCGTCCTCTTCTTCGAGTTCGACTTCGGGAACAGCGTCTTCTGCTATCTCGTCGCCCATTTCAGGCACACCAATAATCGCCGCCGTATGGCCGTTGCGTTTAGCGGAGGCACCACGCTTGCCTTTGGACATCATGGCGCCGTCGGACTCATCAAGAGCCAGCACGTCGTATATCTCGTCAAGCTCTTCGACTATGCTGCTGTCCCCGTTGCGCGAGGGCTTTGACCTTGCCTTGACGGTCTCACCCAGGTCGAAGCGTTCAGTAGGATCGAGGTCATCCAGGCGGTCTATATCTCTTTCGGTTGAACGGTCAACGAGGTCCGCATCAAGATTGACGTCAAAAAGGGGGTTCTCATGGAGTGCGGATGCGCTCCCGGCCCCGTATTTGCTGCCATTGCTCGAAGATGCAGCGCCATCTCTGCCGCCCGACTTGCGGGTAGCGGGTTTGCGTTTCTCGGCGATTTTTTCCGGCTGGTCATCGCGGTAGGACATAGCTTGTTTAGACATGCTTATTGTTAAACCCCTCTTTACTCCCCGTTATTCCACGTCAATGTGCTTGCGCTTTTTGCCGCCGTCCGAACTGCTGCCATTAAAGCTGTTCACCAAACTGACGACAGCGAGTAAGGCTTCTTTGCCTGCATTCTTCAAGTGAACGTAGGTCTGCTCCGGTAGAACCTGCCGGGGCAGATCAAGCAGATCGCGTATTATGAGCACGACAGGTTCGGGCCTACCATAAGCGCTACTTTGTGCGGGGGCCTCTTTGCTTACTTGCCGCACTGTTAGATCATAGTCGCTTTCTGGTTGGACAGCTGTTTCAGCAGGCGAGCTTGAGCGTTGCTCTACCTGACCTGTGTTTTCTTGTTCCATAACCAACACCCCTGTTGGGCCAACATGATACCATCTGCCTGACTAATTGTCCACTAATTTCGCACTGATTGTCATGGTACAGTGGTACTAGTACCGCGTTCAGAAAGTACCAGGTTAGTGGTCCGAAGTCCAAAGTCTCAGGTCCAAAGTCCAAAGTCTTTCAGTTCTGGTCGTTTGGCATAGGTCGTTGAAGCCTGGATTCAGGACTTTGGACCTGGGACTTTGGACTTTGGACATCTTCGCCGGGTCGGACGAAATTGATGCGTAGTTCTCCATTTTCTAGTTTGGCCCCTGCTACCTGTAGAGTAGCGAGGGCGCGGGGCAGGATGATATTTCGTTTATAGTCCCCTACTTGTACAACGAGTTCGTCGCCTGTTTGCATCAGGTCTAATTGCTCTTTGCTGGCGAGCGGCAGGGGCATCTTGAGCACGAAGCCCCTGGCAGTCGGCTCTATGGTCTGCGCCCTGCCCTCAAAGAAGACGTTGGCGGGATTGGCGTCGCCGAATATCGCCTGGCCCATCTTGTCGAGCATGTCCAGCCCGACCACTTCGGTATCGAAGAACGGAACGTCGAAGATAGGCACGGGCGAGAAGCATTCTTCAACCAGCTTGTGATTGCGGCCCTGGATGTCGCGCCATGCTGAGAAGTACTTACCCTCTACTTCCTTGGGGAAGAGGCGGTTGCAAACTACCAGGTCAGAGGAATAGCCGAACAGGTTCAGGTAAGTATACACGCGCTGGGCTTCTTTGACCACCATCTTCTCGGCGTTGAGCACTATGCGCACCGAAGTCATCTTGGGATCGGCGAGAAGGGTGTGGATGCGGTCCAACTGGGTCAACAGGTGCTTTATAGAGTCGAAGACGTCGTCTTCGGGCATGGGCATATCGGTAACCGCGCGCATGAAAGGACGTATGACTTTGGCCGCCTGGCGCTGTATGGGGAAGAGCTTTTCGAGCCACCAACGAGCTATATCAGGGAACGACAGCAGGCGCAACGTGTCGCCGGTGGGCGCGCAGTCAACTATTATGACATCATAAAGGCCGGAGTCGAAGTGCCTGACGATACGCACCAGCCCTGCCAGTTCCTCCGCGCCTGGGAGCACGGTCATCTCTTCGGCTACCACGTCCTCCATGCCGCGCCATGAGAGGAGAGTGCCCATGTATTTCTGAAGAGTGACCCAATAGCGGTCTACCTCGTGAAGCACCGAGATTTCCTGCGCCCAGAGGTTGTCTGTGATCTGGACCGGCTCGTTGCTGAGCGTGACGTCGAACGAGTCGGCGAGCGAGTGGGCCGCGTCCGTGCTCATGACGATCGTGCGCTGGCCCGATTTAGCGAGACGCAAGGCGGTAGCGGCAGAGACACTGGTCTTGCCGACGCCACCTTTGCCTGTGTAAAGGATAATACGCATAACTTGTGAATGGGGGACAGGTAGAGAAAGACGCTTGCGCCCCCAAATAGATGTTGCCCGCGATTCAGCGACAGGCAAACTCGACGACTAAATACGACAACGAACGGGGCTGTATAACAGTGAGCCGTAAGGGTATGTGTACAAGGTGTAGTATAGCGAGCGGGAGAGGTAATGTCAAACGGGGTAGGGATATTCTGTAGGGGCGCCCGGCCGTGCGCCCCTACAGAATATCCCTACCCCGTTTGACAATCGGGACCCATCCAGGCTACAATCGCCTGCACGCTAATGAAGTGTTGTATCGTTTGGAAGGAGGAGCTTTATTGTGAGAGGAAAGAGCATTCGGCTTGGGCGCATATTCTTGACAGTAGCGGGCGTTGGTTTGCTGTGGGGTATGCCGCATAGTCCGCAATCCGCAATCCGCAATCCGCAATCCGCAGAGGCTGCGCCCGTTGGCACTAACACATCAAACTCGGTTTATTTCAGGCAGACGGCGCATTACCTGAAAGACGCATTTCTCAACTACTGGCTGATGAACGGCGGTGTGAATGTATACGGTTATCCTATTTCTGAGGAATTCACACAAAATGGGGTCGCAGTGCAGTATTTTGAGCGCAGCCGCTTCGAGTACAATCCTGCCAGCAGCCACCAATGGCACGTTGACCTGACGAACACCGGCAGCCTGGTAACGGAAGGACGCAGCTTTGCACCCGCTAG
Source organism: Chloroflexia bacterium (assembly GCA_038324555.1). Classification (GTDB taxonomy): domain Bacteria; phylum Chloroflexota; class Chloroflexia; order QHBQ01; family JADMIH01; genus JADMIH01. Next base: position 6,169 of record JBBQIC010000051.1, on the reverse strand, counting down.
CCAGGCGTACTCCGTGAGCGACCGCGTTTACTACGAACAGACGCGACATACCCTTGGGGGTACGTTCTACCAGTTCTGGCAGGCAAACGGGGGCCTGGGTATATTCGGGTATCCGCTTTCGGAGGAGGTGCAGGAGAAGGGGGTCACCGTCCAGTATTTCGAGCGCGCCCGATTTGAGTTGGCGGCGCAGGGGCGCGTGCGGCTTGGCCGTGTGGGGGCCGAACTGCTCGACAAATACCTCGGGCAGGGTTCTATAGACCGCGCCGTAGCCACTCCACGCAACAGACCTGGATTTAACATGAGCTTTCGGGGCAACGCCACGCAGTTCCACGCCGACTGGGAGCGTGTTATACGACTCAACAAGAGTTGGGGGAACCTGCCGCAGGACTACGTAGGCAGGGGTTTGTACGCCGCAGCGCCCGCCGACCTGGGTCTGTACGGGCGTTGGGCGCGGGTTACGAGGGGGAATCGCTCGGTCTACGTGCAGTTCGTAGACGTGATAAACTGGCCCGACGTGCCGCGCTTCCGCCAGAAGGGGATTGTGATAGACCTGGGTGAAGAGACGTATAAAGCGTTGGGCACTACGGATGGCGCGCGGTATGAGGTCAGCTTCGACGTATTCTGGCAGGGAGAAGAACCGTAGGGGCAGGTCTCCGTGCCTGCCCAGTTCGCGTACCTGATGTTTGGGTTGTAGGGATAGAGGGCAGGCACGGAGACCTGCCCCTACGAGTTTTTCTCTACGTAGGGATCGGCATTTGCTCCATGGCTAGTATGCAGATATACTTAAACCCGATATAAGGCGTGCGGATATATTTTAGAAGGGGAAGTTAAACTGAAACCGGCGAAATGGAGCTATTTACTGGTCGGGCTGGTGTTATGCCTGATAATACTTGGAGGCTGTGATAGTGGCAACCGCAGGTCGCCACTATCACAGCCTTCCGCAACTCCGACTGCCGAACCTATTGCCGAGGTCTTGAACACGCCCACTGTGCCCGATCCTTCGCCCATTGCAGCGTTTCCAAGCCCTACGCCGGAGACAGTTCCGGCAACGTCCACGCCTGTACCCCCCGCACCAACGGCAACCCCCGCCGTCCCTACATACACTGCTATTGAGGAAACAGCAACCCCTTTGCTTACGCATGTGAAAAAGCCTACGCGGATACCTATAGTTACTGCGACTCCTGCTGTTGCCGAGGCGGCTCCTGCTGAGGCTTACAGCCGTGTGGTGAGGGGGGAATATTACGATGCGTATATTCCGGCTGCCACCAAGAAGCGCCAGGCGTTCCACTATTCGTGTGAGTTCGATGCTGCCTGGGTCGTGTTGAAGACTTTTGGGTACGACGTGAGCATGGAGGAACAGATCGCTATAGTGGGAGTGGACACCAGCATAGAGCCTTACTACCAGGAGACAGCAGAAGGCATCTTTATCTACGGTGGCGACATCACAACGTCGTACTCCGGCGATTACAAGAAGAACTTCCTGGCGCGGGCGAGTGGCGGGGCCATGCGCAAGGTGTTTGAGCACTTTGACCTTAAAGTGACGCCCGTGCATGACCGTGAGGGGGTTGAAACTGCTTTGCAGTCCGGCTCTCTTGTGTGGATCAAGATTCCGGTGGACTTCAAAGGCTGGCGGCCCGCTACGTGGGTCATGCCCGATGGACGCACGTATAAGACGGTGCTGGGGAACGACCATGCGGTCGTTGTGATGGGGTACAACAAGGACGTTGTGGTTATCCGAGACGTGCTGGGACCGACCAGTACCAACTGGCAGCGTCCGTATGAGTACGAAGTACCATGGAGCAAGTTCCTGGCAGGCTGGGGGGCGCAGTCGTATGATGGGTTGGCTGTAAGAGGTGGAAACTGACATCAAAAACACAAACACCAGCCGCAGCGCAGATTGGTGTTTGTGGTTTGATGGTGCGCGAGGAGCCTTAAAGGCAGCCTCTCAGAGTGGTGGCGCTCCTACCTGCCCGAAGCTGTTTCTCAGCAAATTATAGTCGCTTATATCTACCCTGTGGTCGCCGGTGAAGTCGGCGCGGTCATCGTAATTAGGATCGCCTGAGCCTGAGCCAAAAGCCCGTTTGAGGAGGTTGAAATCGGTGATATTCACCCAGTTGTCGTTATTGGCGTCCCCCGCAATCTCCAACCCCATCTCCACGTTGCCGCCCGTTTTCCCGTTCAGTTTCAGGACCCCCGCGTTGGCTAAAAACTTGGAGCCTTTTGCCCTATAGCTATAGGTTCCGGCGGGTAGCCCATCTACAGTTACGGTAAAGTAACCACTCACGTCTGTATTCTGAGACGGGTAATTTACCTCGGTTGTGGCTGATTTGAGCGTCAGCGTGATAGGCGATTGCTGTAGCGGGTCGGGCTGAGGCGGGCGACCCTGCCAGACTACGTGCCCAATTATCGCAGCCGAGGGCGTGGGAGTTGGCGTACCGGTGAGCCTGAGAGTTGGGGTAAGAGTGGGTGTTGGTGGTGGCGGCCCTCCGCAGGACGGGAACTTGAACGTGCCGATGCGTGTACGCCAGGGGGTAATTCCGCTCGTCTGCACGTACTCGCTGGTAAACCAGAACGTGCAGTCGTCTACCGGGTCTACAGCCATCATGAAATAGTCTCCCCAACGCGAACCGTAATGGTAGCCGCTTCCAGCCACGAGAGTTTGCTCTGTCTGTAGTTCACCAAGAGGGTCGGTGGCGAGCCTGCCTGTGTAGCGTATGGACGGGTAAACGCTGCTGCTGGAGACAGTATAGCCAAGCGCGATGTTGCCGTCGTGGTCCATAGCCATGCTGCCCATCCAGCGGTGGTCGCTGTCGGGCGAGAAGGTGCTTTGCTGAAATATAGTGGGCGCGCCATTGGGGTCGCGTATCTCGTACCAGCGTATGCCCGCGTGGTCGGCCCCGTTGGTGTCTACCGTGTGGTTGGCGATCAGCGACTCGTGGTCGCCAAAGTTGCGATAGGCGAGCCGGTACATAAGGCGGTCGCTGATGGCATCCAGCTTGTTGGGTACGCCCGGCTGCGGTATGCAGCGCAGTATGTAGCCGCACATATCTGGGTCGAACGCGGCGGTGGTCAGGTTGGTTGGGCCTGTGAAGGTTGAATTGGCGGGCGTGGCCCAATCCACATGGAACTTCCAGAGGCGCAGCCTATTCGTGCCGTGGAAGGCTGCAAAGGGATTGGGCGCGCCGCTCAGTGGGAGTGTGGCCCCGTCCAGGTCGGAGGGCAGCATGGGGTCATATGAGCTATTGAGGTTGAAACGCTGGCTGGTACCCTGCTGCCCCTGGAGTATCCTGGCCCTGTCAAAGACAACCGCGCTGGGTCCGGTGTACTGGAAGGTAGTGCCGTCAAAGCGGTTCATGCTCATGTAATAGCCGTCGGGCCAGATACCGAACTTGGGGTAGTCGTTTAGCTCGTTGCCCATGTTGAACGTATAGCGATAATTACGCGGCATTCCAAATCCTCTATTCTTGAGCATTGCTCGCTCGGCGTTCAGAACTACTCGAACCGCTCTAATATCAGCACCGCGTTGTGGCCGCCGAAGCCCATGCTGTTGGACATTGCGCGCCTCACGTCGGCTACGCGGGCTTCGTTGGGAACGTTATCGAGGTCGCAGTCGGGGTCGGGGACTTCCTGGTTTATTGTGGGTGGGATGATGCCCTGCTCTATGGCTTTGAGGCAGAATATGGCTTCCATCGCGCCCGCCGCGCCGAGCATGTGGCCCGTCATGCTCTTGGTGGAGGAGATAGGGATTTTGTAGGCGGCGTCTCCGAAGGCGCGCTTGATCGCCATGGTCTCATATTTTTCGTTGAGCGGCGTGCCCGTGCCATGGGCATTGATATAGTCTATATCCTGGGGCTGGAGGCCCGCGCTGTTGAGAGCCATAGTCATGGCGCGGGCCGCGCCTTCGCCACCCTCGGCGGGTGCGGTTACGTGGCTGGCGTCGGCGGTCGAGCCGTAGCCGGTTACTTCGCCAAGTATGTGTGCTCCCCTTGCTCGCGCGTATTCAAGGTCTTCGAGCAGAAAGGCGGCTGCACCCTCCGCGAGTACAAATCCGTCGCGCAGTTTGTCGAAGGGGCGCGACGCCTTCTGCGGTTCGTCGTTGCAGGTGGACAGGGCGCGCATCGCCCCGAAGGTTGCCAGACCAACCTGGCAGACGGTGGCTTCCGAGCCACCCGCGAACATGGCTTTAGCCTGGCCGCGCCTGATTATTTCAGTGGCTTCGCCTATGGCGTTCGCGGAGGACGAGCAGGCGGATACTACAGCGAAGTTGGGGCCTTTCATGCCCATCTGGATGGAGACCTGGCCCGCCGCGAGGTCTGTCAAAATAGAAGGGATCGTGAACGGGCTGACTTTGTTCGGGCCTTTCTGGTAGATAGTTAGCACCGATTCGGTGAGCGTCTCGATGCCGCCAATGCCGGAGCCGATGATCACGCCTATGTCGTTGGCGTTGCCCTCGTCTATCTTGAGATTGGCCTGGAAAGCGGCTTGCTTGCAGACGGCGATGGCGTAGTGGATAAAGCGGTCCATGCGGCGGATATCTTTAGCCGGAATATATTGCTCGGCATTGAAGTCTTTGACTTCGGCTGCGATGCGCGTCTCGAACTGCGAGGCGTCGAAGCGGGTCACGGCGGTGACACCGGAACGGCCCTCAATGGCGGCCTTCCAAGAAGTCTCTACGTCGTTGCCGAGAGGGGATATTGCGCCCATACCCGTAATTACTACTCGGCGTTGGTTATTGCCCATTCTATAGTTGCCCTCCGGTGAACTGTAATGCGGCGCAGGTTTGTGTATTCACTGCGCCGGTGTCTCGTTGCTTCCACAATAAATGTTTCCGGTTTTCCTGACTGGTATGTGTTTCGGCACTTCCCATTATTATATCACTTTGGCTCACAAGGATGATACTACCTTTTCATTTGCCACCAAATAGGGCATAATCGTCTATCATAAATTATGAAATAAGAATTATGAATTATGAAATCCATCGGCGAGACTTCTCACAATTCTTACTTCATAATTCATAATTCTGTAAAGGGGGCGTAACTATGGCGCAGCAGATGATGTGGGACCCGATAACTGTTATCTATAGGGGGCAGGCTACCGATGGCACCGTGGTTACGGTAGTTCAGGAAGCTATGGAATTAGCAAACAAAAGGGCGGGCAGGACCGTTTACGACTCGGATTGGTGGGTCGAAACGGTGCAGAGCACATTGGAGCACTGGGGTCTCTACGCCAGGCGCTGGATAGACACAGCCAGCAGGGTTCCACGCGTCGAGTTTTCATTGGGCGAGTCGAAAAGCGCGACGACTCAGGACCAGGTTAAAGCTGACGCAGCAGATAATCCGCCTGCTAACGAGCCTGGCAAGATTGCGGGCAGCGGTCCTCTTACCAACCGGATCATGTCGGGTCCGCTCAAGGCGAAGGACACAGGCAAGGAAGGAAGGGAGAGATAGAGGGTTCCGCTATATCCATAGAATACCTGAACTTCCACTAAGGGGGCTTACATGAAAAAACGCATATTGACGGGTGATCGCCCTACAGGGCCTCTGCACCTGGGGCATTACGTCGGCTCTCTGGCCGACCGCATACGTTTGCAGCACGAATATGACAGCTACATCGAGATAGCCGACGTTCAGGCGCTCACCGACAATTTTGACAACCCCCAGAAGGTGCGCGGCAACGTCACCGAAGTGGTACTTGATTATCTCGCGGTGGGCCTCGACCCCAACGTGGTGACAATATTCGTGCAGTCGCTTGTGCCCCAGATAGCGGACCTGACCATCTTTTTCTCTAACCTGGTGTCCGTAGCGCGGTTGGAGCGCAACCCCACCATAAAGGACGAATTACGCGAGAAGGGGATGGAGGAGAACGTCACTTTTGGTTTCCTCGGTTACCCGGTGTCGCAGGCCGCCGACATAATGGTTGTGAACGCCAACCTCGTGCCTGTGGGCGAGGACCAGGCCCCTATGATCGAGTTGACCAGAGACATAGTGGCCCGTTTCAACATGATTTACGGCGAGACGTTGAACATGCCGGAGATAATGATAGGCAAGGTGGCGCGGCTGCCCGGCACCGACGGCAAAGCCAAGATGGGCAAGAGCCTCAACAATGCTATTTATCTGAATGACGATGCTGAGACGGTCGAGCGCAAAGTAAAAACGATGTACACCGACCC
>JBBQIC010000050.1:0-16149 GCA_038324555.1 Chloroflexia bacterium | reverse complement strand
CCCCCGGCTGTGAGTATGCCGTGCGTGGGCATGAATACGTCCGCGATAAACAACACGAACGCCAGCCCCATAAACGCAACGCCCGCTGCGTTTATAGGCAGCGTGCCCAGCGCCATGAAGCCTATCAGCAGCATCAGAGCGCCAACCACGCCGGGGAATACCGCGCCTGGGTTGATGAACTCCCAGGTGATGCCGAGCGTGCCCAGGCTGATTAGCACGAACGCCACGCTGGGGTCGGTAATCACCAGCAATATCTGTTCGATCCAATTCAGGTCAATATTGCGCGTTGTGGCGTCTTTGGTGTTCAGCGTTACTTGCTTGCCGCTCACGTCCACTTTGCGCCCGTCCGCCTGCTTCAACACGTCGGCTACGTCGAGCGCAACTATATCCACGACTTTCTGCTTTAGCGCGTTGTCGGCCCCAAGGTTCTTGCTCTCGCGCACCGCGCCCTCACCGAAATCGGGGTTGCGCCCGCGATGCGTCGCCAGGTCGCGTATCAGCGACACCAACTCGTTAGTTACTTTGCGGCGCAGCGCAGCCGTGTCGCCGCTCTCCGGCGTGCTGCTGCTACTCTGATCGTTCCCTGCATTGAGTAGCACCTCCGACGAGCCTATCCTGGTGTTCGGGGCCATGGCGGCCACATGCGATGCGTACACCAGGAACACGCCCGCTGAGGCCGACTGTGCGCCCTGTGGGTATATATACATGATGACAGGCACCTTGCTGGCAAGCGTGCGCTGCACCATGTCCTGCATCGAGTCTACCAGCCCGCCGGGGGTGTCCAGCTTAATAAGCAACGCGATTGCCCCATCGTCCTCGGCGGTCTGCAACAGCCGCGTGTAGTACTGTGCACTGACAGGGGTCATCGGCAGCTTGAAAACTGCTACGTCAACGTGTTTATCCGAAGATTGTCCAGAGTGAGAAGCTTGCGCGGAGAGAGGTTGCAGGAAGCTGCCAACTACAAGCAGCAAAACGCTCACAAATAGCGACCCAAGGTAGGTCGCCCGTATCACTCGCATAGCAGATATTTTGCCCATCGGTAAATCCCTTCTATAAGGATATACGCACGGGACGGTGTTGGCGTCGCATTTATTATACACGATGCGTGGGAGTAGGGTGAGGGAGTAGTCTTTATTCTACTCCCTCACCCTACTCCCTATGCTTCCCCTGCTGCCCGAGTGCAGGCAAAGGTCGCGCGCCGGGGCTGGCGGCTGAGAGTGCGGATTCGACCTCTTCGGTGGTTACATGGCCGCCTGTGGGTGGGTTTGGGCCGTCGGTGGGTGGCTTTGGCGTGGCCCTCTCTCTGTACGTGCGGTACAAGCCTATGCCTGCTATGGAGAGCACCACTACGCTAATCAAGGCGACGGTTTTTGGATAGCCCAGCGAGTCGGCAAGCGCACCCGCGAAGAAGACAGGCACTATGAGGATTATGTTTGACACCGTGAAGAATACGCTGAAGACGCGGGCGCGTATGTCCTCGGTTGTGCGTTCCTGGAGAGCGGTCTGCGCGGGCACACCTATAAAGCTGTTGAGTAGCCCAAGCAGGAAAGTCATTATAGCGAGCAAGGCAAGCATCAGCGTCGCTGGGGGGTGCCTGTTCGCCAGGCTGAATAGCCATTGGGTAACGGGTTCGACAAGGGCGAACACCAGGAGGACAGCGCCCGCCAGGAACAAGGCTATGTTTATCATAATCTGCCGGTTGTTTGGCGTAGCGATGCGCCCCACCACGAGCACACCCACTACCAGGCCCAACCCGCCGGGCATCAGTATATAAAATAGCTGCGCAGGGTCTATTCCCAACACATTTTGGAGGAAACCCGGACCGATGGTGCCGAGCATCATAAACACGGTGATAGCTATGGACCAGTAGATGATCGCGCTGAGGATAACCCTGTCGTGGCGTATGAACGCCCAACCTTCTATTAGCTCGTCCCTGGCGTTCTCAAAGCCGCTGCGGGCTATCTCGGTCGCGCCGGTGGCTACCTGCGTGACGCCCACTCTCTCGCCTCGCCTGCGCCGCTCGGCTGCCGTCATCTGTGTGTCGTCCTGCGGCAGGAAGTAGGTAATTATTGCGCAGACCAGATACAGAAAGAAGAGTATAAGATAAAGCCTGGGGAACTCTCCATGCAGCACTGTTCCGAGCAGCAGCGGTCCCAGGATCACGAAGCCTACAAGCTGGCAGCCCGTAAAGCTCAGGTTGAAAAGCGAGTTGGCGGAAACCAGTTGCTTGCGGCTGACGATCAGCGGTATCATAGCAAGCTCGGCTGGATTGAAAAACTGGCTCACCGCTGAGAACAACAGAGTAACTATGTAGAATACGGGCAGCACAGTGCCCGCTCCCCAACTGGCGTCGGTAAGCACGTACGCCAGCACCATAACCCCGCGCGCCAGGTTAGTGAGCACCAGCATGGTCTTCTTGGAGTTGCGCTCGACGAACACCCCCGCGATGGCGGCGAAGAGGATGGCCGGTATGGTGAAGCAGATAATAATACCCGATACAGCCTTACCGGAATTGGTTAGCTGGCTGACCTGCAAGATCAGGGCGTAGTTGATTATCTGCTGCGCGGTCTGAGATATTATTTGGGCTATCCACAGAATCAGGAAATTGCGGTTCTTAAGCAGGTCCTGAAACGAACTCTGTGGTTGGGCCATGACTTCTTCTTGCATCATAGATTTATCGGGCTATAACAAATTCATACGGGTTCATATGGGTTCCTACGAGCGGGTTCATACGGGCGCACGGGATTTCGCTTCGCTCCATTGCGCCCCTACGCCGGTTCGGGCGCTCTTTCTACCAGCTTTTTCACGCGGCGCTCGAACTCAGAGCGGGGCAAAAATACCTTATGGTCGCACCCCATACACCGCATAGCAATATCCGCGCCAATGCGCACCACACGCCAATCGTAGCTGCCGCAGGGGTGAGGTTTGCGCAGCGTATACACGTCTCCTACCTGTATATCCATCGGTTCCATCGTTGCGATTTTCCTATTATACCACAACGTATACGCAAGTCAGGCGAATATGGTCGTATTGGAGATTAATTCTTAGAGCGCCTAACAAAATCGTGTAGGGGCGAACCTTGTGTTCGCCCTCTTGACGAAGCGGTTTGCAGACAGGGCGAACACAAGGTTCGCCCCTACACCTATATGGTGATTATTTTGTTAATCTTCATTAGCCCGCCGGGCGCTCTCCGTGCCCAAAGATGTGGGTAATCACCAGGGAATTAGTCTTGCCACCACGCGCCCACGCGATTATAATTGCCTTTTGGGATGCACTCACCCTTACCGATGCGCATCTACATCCGACCCAAGCATATGTATGATGGAGAGCGATGATGCTAGAAAATGAACGAGGCGATACAAGCGTGCTGACCGTGCTGTTCAGGCACAACGCCTGGGCCAACCTGAAGCTTCTGGATTTCTGTGAGGTGTTGAGCAATGAGCAGCTAGACACCACAGCTATAGGCTGCTTTGGCTCCATCCGCGACACTTTGTTGCACATTGTTGGCGCCGAAGTGGGATACGTCAATAACGGCAAAGGCAGGCCGCGGGCCGCGCCACTCAGCAGGGACGTTGGGTTCGAGGCGCTGAAGGACGCCGTGCGTCGGGCGGGCGATGAGTTGCTAGAGCTGGCGATCTCGACGCGGGCGGACACTATCATTCGGCGGCCGCAACCGGAGGGGATTATCGTGGAGTACAGGCTCGCCAGCCTGATGGTCCAGGCAATTACCCATTCGCAGAGCACAGGACGCAAATCTCGGCCATCATTACGCAAATGGGTATGGAGCCGCCTGATATGAGCGCCTGGAATCATATGGAGGAGATAGGGGAACTAAAGTTTTTAGAATCAGCAGAGACATAACTATTCGGATAATCCTAAAAGAAGAGGTTGCCGAAGGTGGGTGGTTCTTTGTAACGCAGTGTTGGCGCTGTCGAGGTCATTTTCTCCTGCACGGCCTTGTTTGGCTGGTCGTTGTCGCCTGCCGAGGCTGCGAAGCCTATAGTTTGACCGGGTTGCGGGCGGAAGTTGCCTAACGTCGCCCAGGGCACGGCGGCCTCAAGCGTGTAGCCATTGTTTGGCGTCCTGCGTTGGGCCGCCACGCGCACTGTCTTGCTGCGTTCGGTGGACTTGGTGGGGTTCCAGAACCAGGCTTCGGGTCCGAGGGCCGCGAAGTTGCCCGGCGATAGACCTAGCTGGTAATCGTCAGCGTCGCCCTGATGCGCGGTGAAGTCGCCTTGCAGGTCGGTGTCGAACCACACCTCCAGGTCGTCGCCCTTCCAGAGACTGTCTCCTCGCGTGGTTGGAAGCTGCATATGCACATCATCGGTGACTACTGCCCCGATATAGAAATTGTCCGCGTCCCACGCTAAATACAAATCGGCGCTGAGGTCCGCAGGCCCTTTCCAGTTGTTCCTGTTCAAGGTGACGTACTGCGCCGGGAAGGGATTGGGGGATGAACCTGCCCAATCTGCAAGGTCTCCGTCTATCGTGGGTGGTACTAGCGCCTTTGGGATGTGCATATCCGGGCCGTTGCCTTTGCGTAGAGAACCTGTGTAGGCCGAAGGGCCGGGTGGCTGGAACCGAGATTGTTGTTGCGGTCCGGCTCCAGGCGCGGGAAAAATACCTGCCGCCATCGCCAGCACAATCCCACCCGCCACGATTAATAATAAGGCAACCACAAGCGCCAGACGCGAACGTCTGCCCATATTAGATGGCATAATGACCCTCTGGGGCTGATGGCTCTCGCTTATCTCTTCCACGTATGGCAGAGGCCCCGTTTGCGGCCGCATAGCCGGAGCCGGACGCCCCTGGGCGATACCGGGCGGTGGATATAGAGAGCCGCTTGGCCGCTTGCTGTTGTTGCTTACGGCGATTGTGGCCTGCCCACTCCTCCCCATGAGCCAGGGTGAGCCGGGGGGCAACCAACCCGCCGTCTCTTCGAGGTTCCGCGCCAAATCCATCGGGTCGGCGTAGCGCGAGGTGGGGTTCTTGGCGAGCACTCTGTCTATGATCGGCTGTAGCTCTGCGGGGAGACGTGGGTTGATGGAGCGCAGAGGCACGGGCCTGTCATGCACCTGACGGTAGAGTATAGACGCCGTGGTCTCGCCCGCGAAGGGCGTCACGCCTGTGAGCATCTCGTACAGTACAACGCCCAGCGAATAGATGTCGGAGCGCGGGTCCGCCGGGCGACCACTTATCTGTTCAGGAGCCAGGTAATCTGCCGTGCCCATCACTTGCCCTGTAGCAGTCAGGGCTACCTGCGAGCTATCGGCGGCGCGGGCTATACCGAAATCGGTGAGCAATACCGTGCCATCAGGTTCGACCAATATATTGCCTGGCTTTACGTCGCGGTGAATAACCCCGCGCTGGTGGGCATAATGCAGCGCCGCCGCTACCGGCTTGAGGATATTGACGATGGCGTCCAGAGGAAGTGGGCCGTTGTCGCGCAATATGTTGCGCAGAGTGGTGCCCTGCACGTAGCGCATGGCTATGAAGTGGAGACCGCCCTCTTCTTGAACGTCGAACACCCGAACAATAGACTGGTGCTCCAGGTTGGCGGCTGTCACCGCCTCTCGCCTGAACCTTTCGACCGCCGTAGGGTCAATCGCCAATGCTGGTTCAAGCACTTTTATCGCCACCGAGCGGTTGAGCACCGTATCGTGCGCCCTGTAGACCGCAGCCATACCACCCCTACCCACCAGGGTCTCTATCTGGTATTTGCCTAGGCGGTGGCCTACTAGTGTGTCCATGGGTAGGGTGAGGGAATAGGGTGAGGGAGTAGACGTTAGAAGTCAGCAGTTAGATCAATAGAATACTCTGCGCTGTCCTCAGATACCTTCCCATTACTACTTGTGTGCTCATTGTCTAAAGATTTGATTAGGCCAGTGAGTAGTCGACCAACCTCTTGTAATAAGTTCCAGGCCTGTATTGCTTCTTGCCTACCTAAGTATCCTAATCGAACGGCAATTTGCAACTGCGTCTCTACTTCTCTCAGTGAACCTCTTGCAATAGAAAGAAATCGCACGTAATCGGCGCGATGTATCCGCCCATTCTCCTCAGCGATGTTGGAAGGAATCGAAACCGCCGCCCTGCGAATTTGGCTGGTGAGTCCCCATTGCTCATCAGTGGGAAACTGTTTTGACAAACGATATATCTCTACTACGAGATCCATGCCTTTTTGCCATGCCGCCAAATCTCTGTAGCTCTTAGTCTCAGCCATCTGATGTTCCTTTCGGTATGAGTAGGGTGAGGGAATAGGGTGAGGGAGTAGGAATAAGAACTATTCCCTCACCCTATTCCCTCACCCTATTCCCTCACCCTATCCCCCGCAATTGATATTGTAAAACGCCTTCAGCCCTGGATAGACTGCACTGTCGCCCAACTGGGTTTCGATTTGCAGCAGGCGGTTGTACTTGGCGGTGCGCTCACCCCTGGCGGGCGCTCCGGTCTTTATCTGACCGCAATTGAGGGCTACGGCAAGGTCGGCTATAGTCGTGTCCTCGGTCTCGCCTGAGCGGTGCGACATCACAGCCGACCAGCCCGCTTGTTGAGCCTCGCGTACGGCCTCTATTGCCTCGGTGAGAGTGCCTATCTGGTTCACTTTGGTGAGGAGGGCGTTGCATGATTTCTCCTGCACCGCGCGCGCTATGCGCGCCGAATTGGTCACAAGTAAGTCGTCGCCCACCAGTTGAACCCGGTCTCCAACGCGCTCCTGGAGCATCTTCCAGCCGTCCCAATCGTCTTCGGCCATGCCGTCTTCCAGCGATATGATCGGATACTTGGCAATCCAGTTTTCCCAGAAGGCCACCATCTCCGCGCTTGTCAGCCTGCGCCCCTCTTTCGCAAGGTTGTAATGCCCATCTTCGTACAGTTCTGTGGAGGCCGGGTCGAGCGCGATGCGGATGTCTTTGCCCGGCGCGTAACCGGCTTTCTGTATAGCCTCCAAGATGATCTCTATGGCCTCTTCGTTGCTCTTTAGCGAGGGAGCGAAACCGCCCTCATCGCCTATGTTCGTATTGTGACCCTTGTCGTGCAGGGTCTTTTTGAGGGTCTGGTATATTTCAACTCCCCATCGCAGACCCTCGCGGAACGTCTTGGCTCCTATGGGCATGACCATGAACTCCTGAAAATCGGTGGAGTCGGCTGCGTGCTTGCCGCCGTTGAGGATGTTGAACATGGGCACGGGCATAGTGCGCGCCGCCAGACCGCCCAGGTAGCGATATAGAGGCATACCGAAGTGACGCGCGCTGGCGTGGGCTGCCGCGAGCGATACGCCGAGAATAGCGTTTGCTCCCAGGCGGCCTTTGTTGGGTGTGCCGTCCAGGGCTATAAGCTGCTGGTCCAGGCCGGGCTGATCGGCGGCGTTGGCCCCGATAATCTCGGCGGCTATATCTTCGTTTACGTGGCTCACCGCCTTGAGCACGCCTTTGCCGCCGTAGCGTGCCTTATCGCTGTCGCGTAACTCGACGGCTTCGTGCGCCCCTGTGGAAGCGCCCGAAGGTACGGCAGCTTTGCCGGTAGCTCCTCCCAACAAGCGCATTTCTACTTCAAGCGTAGGGTTGCCACGAGAGTCCAATATCTCGTAGGCCATTACGTCTTCGATTTCAATACTAAACACGCATTTCCCTCCGTTTTTTGAATTATGAATTATGAATTATGGGAAACGGTTGGCATTCATAACTCATATAACTCATACGCAAGTTCTGAACATTGGCCGAATACTAGGAAGCATGATAACTTATAGATGAGGCTTTGACAAGAACATGGTATAAAACAGTACCATTAGCTTAGGGGAGTAGACCCTATCGGTTATTCCCGTGCGGCAAGCGTTGTCGTAAGATAATCATGCGACTAAAGCAAGCCGCAGGTCAAGAATCTAGGAGATAAATAGAGTGCCGAAGCCGTCGCAAGAATCGAATAAAGCGCGTAATACGCCAGCCTCTTCTGGAGGGATGGACAAACTGAATAGCTATCCTGACACTCAACTCAAGGGCAGGCAAGGAGCCGTCAGCGTCAGCAATGCAGACGTTGGACAGGCTAAACCGGAGTGGATAAGCAAGGGTAATATGCGCAGAAACGCCTGGCGTGCGGCTCTGACAGCTACGGTGGCATTGATGGCCCTCATTGTTACAACTGCAATAGGCACGTCCAGGCTCATATCAAGCCCGGAAGCTGCGCCCTCTGTGAGCAGTGTTCTGTCCACGTCAACAACCACCCGCGTTGTCCAGGCTGCGACAGCCACCCAATCGGTTCGCTATACGCCTACCAATGCAGCTTTACTAGCTGCTCAACCGTCTGCCACAGGCGCGAGAACGGCAGCACCAACCGTGATGCCAACCTTGACAGGCACGGTTACTCCGACCCAAGCACTTTCTACTGCAACGCTCACAGTCGCGGTGCAGACTGCGACGGCTACCTCTAGTGCAACTATCACCGCCATCCCCACTGCCGCTGCAACCGCTACCGCCGTTCCCACCTCCACTGCTGTCGCGACAGTTACGGCTATAGCTACGTCTACAGCGGTCCCTACGGCCCGTCCAACGCGCATAGCGCCCAGGCCCACCCCAACGCGGTTCATAGCGACAACTAGAGCCATACAACCCACCCGGACACCGCCAAGGCCCACTCCAACACGGGTCAGAGCGCAAACGACGCCTACGCCTCCACGAACGCAAACATACACAGTCCAGCCAGGGGATACGCTTCTGGTAATAGCGGCTCGCTTTGGAGTAAGCTTGAAAGTCCTCGCGGATGCCAACGGATTAGACGTCGGGGCGGCTGTTTACCCAGGGCAGGTGCTGATAATACCCTAAACTAATCTCTAAAAAGCAAAATCCGCCGCATTGCGGCGGATTTTGCTTTTTAGAGATTCGCGTCAAGCAATCCAGGTAAGGGTTCCCCGTAGGGGCACCTTGGCTAAACGTTGAGGGGAGGGCCTGCCCAACCCGGCAAAAGCCACTCGGCTGGGTAGGTAGAATGCTGGGTGGTCGGGCGGTTGCGTGCCCTCGCGAGCATTTCCTGGCAGGCTTGTAGCACTGTGACTTCTTCCAGGTAGTCCATGCACGAGCCTTGTATGAGGGTTCGACATGTGTCGTCTTCATACTTGAAGTGCTTCCAGCAACCGCCGCATGAAGCAGGCTTTGCGAAAGGCGCGACCAGGGAAATACCGCCCGACCCGTCGTAAGGCCCTGTTACTTCGGGGTTGGTCGGCCCGAACAGGCCAACCCACGGTATCTGGAGCGCGCCCGCCATGTGCAGCAGGCCGGTATCCACACCCACTACAAGGTCGCATTTGTTCAGCAGGCCCGCCACGTTGTCTAGGGACGCATGTACCGGAATAGCCCGCGAACCGAAGTGGGCGAACGCCCTTTGCGTTGCCCCGTTCGGGCGGTCGCAGAAGAGGACCGTGCTATAGCCAGCTTCTTGCAGGCGAGCGTCCAGTTTGAGCCAGCTAGAGAGCGGCCAGCGTTTGATGACCATGTTGGTCGAAGGCACCAGGGCCACCACACGCTCACCCTCTAGGTTGTGTTCCTCCCAGAACCGCGAAGCTAATCGCCGCGCCATGGGGCGTAAGGCCAGATAAGGCACGCGCTCAGAAGGGGTTATTGTGAGTTCAAGCTGGTCCTCCAACTGGTTCGCCAGGCAGTCCAGGGAATGGACAGCGCCCGGTATAGCGGGCACCTGCGGCGTCCAGTAGGTGCGGAAATCCATCATCCGCTCCCAGGCATAGAAGAAGTTGATAACAAGATCGAAAGGGCCTAGTTCGCGGTCGAAGATAGGCCCTGCCATCCACGCGAGCAGCTTTTGGGGCAGCAGGGGACGGAGGGCAATCGCCATGCGCCCCGGCTCATAATTAAAACCGGCGGGCTTGACCACCTCGATTGCGGGATCGTTGATAAGCTGCTTCCCGTGCTCGGAAGCGGCCACCGTAAAAGCCGCCTGGGGAAAGCGATGCCGCAGTGCGCCCAATAATGGCTGCACGTTCACGAAATCGCCTATACCATCGGCGAACGGGATCACAAGTATAGTATCTGCACGCATCTTCCTGGTTGCTCCTGCCTGGGGTTGTGTCAAAGTCGCTTATCCGACGATAGACGATAGACGATGGACGATAGACGATAGACGATTGAGCAGGCATCGTCCATCGTCCATCGTCAAGGGGTACGCTCCACCTACTTTGATACAGCCCTAGCTCCTGCTTGGTTGCCTGTCGGTCCCAGCGATTTTATCATGTATAATAACTCATGTCCAATTCGCCTGTCCTTGGTCGTGGAAATTACAAGCGTATTCTCGCCGTCAAGCTGGCCGACCTGGGGGACCTTTTGACCGTCACGCCCGCTTTGCAGGCTTTGCGGTCGGCGTATCCGGCTGCTCGCATTGACTTGCTCGTGCCTCCCTCCTCTGAAAGTCTGCTGACGGGCGCTGAGTACGTTGACCGCATCCTCGCCTTTGACAAATTCCCCTTCGACAGGAAACGAGGCTTGCTCAACATGCAGCGACTTGCGAACACTGCCCGCTTCCTGGTCAGCCTGCGTATGTCAAGGTATGACGCTCTCGTGCTGTTCCACCACTTCGCCACGCGATGGGGCGCTTTCAAGTTCGCTGCCGTGTCTCATGTGACCGGAGCGCGAGTGAGGGTGGGCCTTGATAACGGTCGAGCCGGCTTCCTCAATCTCCGCGTCCCTGACAAGGGCTTTGGCGCTATACACGAAGTTGAATACTGGCTCAGTCTGGTCGAGATGCTCGGCGCTGACGTAACTCCTCCCTGGCGGCCCCACATCCCTATAGACGAGAATAGCCGTGTGAAAGTTGCAGGTCTGCTTGCTAACGCAGGGGGCAAAAACCATGCCAGGCCGCTCGTAGCTCTACACCCCGGCGCGGGTTGGTACAGCAGGGCGCGCATCTGGCCCGTCGAGGGCTTCGCATCTGTGACCAGGGGACTTATCAAGTCGCATGGTGCAACAGTAGTCGTGCTGGGTGGGCCTGACGAAGAGGGAATCGCCGCGCGGCTAGAGGAATTGGTGGGCGATAGTGAGCATTTGCTCAACCTGGCGGGGCGCACAAATATACATGAGACCGCCGCACTCATCGAACGTTGCGACCTGTTCGTGGGTAACGATAGCGGCCCTATGCACATAGCCGCCGCCGTCCAAACGCCGGTCGTAGCGGTCTTCGGCCCGTCGAACGTCGAGGCGTGGGGGCCTTACACGCCGCGTGGTGAAGGGGGCGTGCATACGGTGGTATCACGCGATCTACCTTGTATGCCGTGCTTCTATAGAGGGCATTCTTTGGGGTTGCGTGAGGGCTGCGGCACGCGCGAATGTCTTACTCTGCTCATGCCCCAACCCGTCCTGGAGGCTTGCAGGAGAAAGTTGGACGCGCTTCAAGGAAGGCAAATACAGTTCAGCAACAATACCAGAAAGGAGGTCCTGTCTAATGCGGAGTAGAAATAACAGAGGGAGCAGCAGCAGCGGGTTTGTAACTGCAATTATAGCTGTCGTCATAGTATTGGTCGTTGTTATAGGCCTGGTCTGGCTGCTAAACAGGAACAAACAAACGTCCGGTGGGGTGACGGGTACAGGAGGCGTTCCATCTGGGAACGTCGGCAAGCCGAAGCCTATAGGCCGGGTCTTCAATGGATGCCCACCTTCGGGCGACGGTGGCGACCCCGCGCTCAATACTCTCAAGAATCGCATTGATGAGGCCCCCTGGCAGCCCTCTACCGTGGCGACTATCCTCTCATACAAGTGGTCCCAGGCCATCGAACGACAGCCTCGTTCCCGTTGGTCTGCATCAGACGCCTCGGCTATAGCGCAATACGAGGGCGCGCCTGTGCAAGTGGAAGGCTACCTGGTGGACGCCAAATCGCAAGGGCCGGAGTCGTGCAATTGCCACTCTGTAAACGACGTGGACTTCCATGTCTGGCTGGTGGACAGCGCGGACAAAGGGCGCGACCAATCGGTGGTTGTCGAAGCCTCTCCCAGGGTGCGCGCTGTTCACCCGGCGTGGACGCTGAGTAATATACGCAGGCTCGCCACCAGCCACCAGAAAGTGCGCATAAGCGGCTGGCTGATGATGGACCCGGAGCACCCAGATCAGATTGGTAAAACGCGCGGCACTATCTGGGAGATACACCCAATCATGCAGATAGAGACTGAGGCCCTTGGGGGCTGGAAGCCGCTTGATGACGGCAGTACCGGCGTGAGGTCGGTAGCCGCTGTGGAAGCCACGCTAGCGCCCGTTACGCCCGAAAGCACGGCCAGCCCACCGCCCGCCAGTAGCGCCAAACTCCAGCGCAACCAGGACGTGCAGATTACAAGTATAAGTTTTGATGGCAAGAAAAAAAGCGAGTCCGATGAATATGTGGAGATAACCAACAAGGGTAGCGCGCCTGTGGACATGACTGACTGGCAACTCCAGGACCCTTCAGGCGGCAACGGATATAAATGGGAGAGTTATGTAATCCAGCCTGGGGCCGCGATAAGAGTGTACACTAACGAGGTACACAACGATAGCGGCGGCTTCTCGTTCGGCTCCAAGAGCGCAATATGGAACAACTCCGGTGACGTTGCCGAACTATATGATGCAGACCAGGCTTTAGTATCGAGGTACGCATATGGGAACAAAAGATAATATGTGGGATAGATTGCGAGGCGGCAAGCATGGTCAGCAAGCAGAAGCTGCCACCCAGAATACGGGTGGGGGCAGCGTGGCTGAACCCTCTGACAAGTCGCAAACGCCCGCAAGCATACGCAAAGGCATTTATCTGTCGGCCTTGATCTATATCGAGGGCGAACAAGCCCCAGCCGCGAATTTTAATGCCCTGGCTAAGGCCGCCCTAACCGACAGGCTTGCCGGTAAGAATAGCCCTGAATATGCAGGGTTAGCTATGACCCTGAAGAAGGCAGAAGAGCAGACGGACGTGGCAGGGGATAGTGGGGAGGGTGAGAGCGGCAAGAGCAAAAAGGGGGATAAGTTCGAGTTTTAGGAAAATCAGGTATGGTAGGAGTTTATATGCTAAAATGGGTTCTGAGATATTGTGAGGCGCTAACTGCATGAAAAGACCCATCAATTTGTCATTCCTGGAAGACCAGTCAATAGAAGATCTATCGCCTGACACCTCTGACACAGTTCGTATGAACGGTAAGAGGAAATCGCCTGATGGTATTCCAAGCACCGATCTTACTTTCAGCGCTTCTGTCGGCAGTAATGCTGACGTTTTCCCATCAATCCTCGAACTCCACGTCCCAGAAGGGTCAATCGTGGCCGACGTGACCTATGGTCAGGGAATCTTTTGGCGGAAGGCCCCGAAAGATAAGTACGTACTTTATGCAACGGACATCAAGAATGGCGTAGATTGCAGACACCTTCCTTATCAAGATGAGACGATTGGCTGCGTGGTGTTGGACCCTCCCTATATGGAAGGTCTATTCCGACGCTCTAAGAGCCAACTGGCAGGTGCGGGCACATATAAAGCTTTCCGCACAACCTACTCGAATGGTGAAGCTACGGAACCTGATAATGGCCCGAAGTATCATGATGCTGTGTTGAACTTCTACTTGGTGGCGGGACGCGAAGCATATAGAGTCCTGAAGAAATATGGTGTACTAATTGTCAAGTGCCAGGATGAGGTTAGCGCCAACGTACAGCGTCTCACGCATGTGGAAATTATTAATAAATACGAGGCTATGGGTTTCTATACCAAGGACCTATTTGTTCTGGTACGTTCTAATAGGCCTGGCGTTAGCCGCATTAAGAAGCAGCAACATGCCAGGAAGAACCACTCCTACTTTTTGGTTTTCGTCAAAGTCGGGGACGCAAATCCAAGAGGGAAGGCAATCCAAAATGGGCGTTCTTGAACAGTGGAAACTTAGCACAGAAGAACTAAATGAAATCCTCGCTGCTAGTCCGAGTTTGCGCGGTATCACCTTTGGTTATGTAAGCGAGTATAAGCTCAAAAAGATATGGTTCGCTGACGAACGTATAACCGATCTGGTCAAATATGATGACCATGACCGAACTCGAAAAGGCGATATGACATTCACTTATAGTGGGGCAAGGATTAGTGTCGAAGTCAAATCTCTCCAAACCAGTACTATCCGCAATATAGGTGATGAGTATACAGGTAGATTTCAATGCGATGCGAGCGATAAGAGGCTGGTTAGTCTTCCAAATGGTGAGGAAATACAAACAACATGCCTTATAGCGGGTGAGTTTGATTTGCTGGCTGTAAATATATTTCAGTTTGGTCAAGAATGGCGGTTTGCATTTGCGAAGAACTTGGAACTGCCACGGTCAACTTATGCAAAGTATTCCCCTGAACAACGTGCATACCTCCTGGCAACAACAATACCCATCAGTTGGCCTCTAAAGCCTCCGTTTCAGCCCGAACCGTTCGCGCTGCTTGACGAGATAGCTCAGGCAAAGATTCAGACATCCAAAGAAGGGCTAATAACGCCTATATTCATCGGAAAAGTAAAAGATGAATAGAGACGACGATGTAACATGACATCGTAGACTGCTGAACTCTACAGCATGGTACTACTACTACCCCACACAAAACTCTCATTGTCCCAAGACCCCGTACTATGCTAGAATCTGCCTATGAGCATAGCCACAGCCCCAGCCGCGTCCATCTCCGAGGATGTTCCTCACGCCGAATCGGGACCGCCTGCGCCTGAGCGTGGTCTGCGGCTAATCCACCTGTGGGCTTTAGTGCCGATAGCCGTCGCCTGGTTTGCCAACAGCATCTCTTTCATCGAGCCTTACGACCTGTGGTGGAACGTCAAGAGCGGGCAGATAATGTCTCAGTGTGGCCGTTGGGACCCCAGTTGCTTCCTTGGCGCCGATGTGCTCGTGTGGACGCCTATCAGGCTGCCGTACTCCAACCCGCAATGGGGATCGCAGCTCATTTTCTACTGGCTGTACAATGCTTCGCCTTACCTGCTCCTTACCGTTCGCACCCTCATAATCGCGGCTACGCTTACCATCTTGCTGGCCTGCTGTTTTCAGAGGTCGAAGTCGCTGCGTATTGCTTCTATGGTGGCGCTCCTGGCCTTCTTCACAGGTTGGACCAACTACGGCATGAGGCCGCAACTGCTGGCTTTCCTGCCTTTCATAGCTTTCTTTTTCCTGCTCGAAAACAAGGACACTCACTCGCGTTGGCTGCCCCTGCTCGCGCCAATAATGCTCTTTTGGGTCAATATACACGGCTCATTCTTCCTGGGCGTGGCGCTCATGGGTATATACGCCCTGGGCACTATATTTGAGAAGCTGCCGAATGCTCTGGAACGCCGGTGGCTGCTATCGAAGGCTGCCGGGTGGCAATTAGCCTGTTTTGCTGCTGCGACGCTGGTAACGCTGGCGAATCCTTACCTCCTGAGCATTTACAACTACTTCTTTATAGCGACCAACGACCCAATAGCTCGCGCCTTCAACATAGAATGGCAAGCGCCCACGATCTATGACGGCACAGGCATCCTCTTCTATTCAAACCTCGCTATATTCCTGGCGTCGGCCTACCTGAGCAAGCGCCGGATGCGTCCTACTGAGATATTGCTAGTGCTAGCCTTTGGCTACCTGGCGCTTACGTCTATCCGCAACGTCCTTTGGTGGGGCTGGGTAACAGCGCCCATAATAGCTTCTAATTTCGCAGCTATATCTGCCAACAGGGCATTACGCCGCGCCGAATTAGAAACTCAAAACCATGCCCTCGAACGAAGTGAAGGGTCAAAACTCAAAACCATGCCCTCGAACGAAGTGAAGGGTCAAAACTCATCAAGCTCTCAGCGTGTCGAACTTCCAGCCCTCAACTGGGCGCTGGCTATAATACTTATCGGTAGCGCCATCGCCTTTACCCCGCTCTGGAGGCCGCTCAACCCTCTAGTGCCTGCGGGCCAGGACTATGCTCTGGCCGACAACACGCCGGTAAAGTTGGCCGATTTCGTCAAAGGCGCGCACCCTCCTGCTCCCCTGTTCAACTATATGGAGTGGGGTGGCTATATGGAGTGGGAGCTTTATCCTCAGTATAAGCTGTTTATAGACGGTCGTTTCGAGGCCCGCCAGATACAGGTCTGGAAAGATTACCTGGCCGTGTCTCGCGCCCGCGCCGACTGGCAGAGAATCTTTGATAGCTACCGCGTAAACACC
>JBBQIC010000049.1:0-16474 GCA_038324555.1 Chloroflexia bacterium | reverse complement strand
CCTGTTCAGGGCGAATGCGCGTACCCCCGAAGAGCGTCAGTTTCTCGTGCGTCGCACCCTGAGCGCATTCTACGAGGTGCTTTTCTTCTACCTTGCGTTCGCCACACTCTGGTTCCAGCCCTGGTACTTGATGTGGCTTATTGCCCTGACCGCGCCCGTAGCCAGCTTTACCAACGCCAACCGCACTATCCTGTTTTGCATAGGCGGCGTCCTCAACTACTTTGTCTGGGACTTCCTGTGGCTCTGGAATAACATGCCCATACGCGACATACAAATAACCTCGGCCCTGGCAATTTACACCTTACCCCTTTTCTATACGTTTTACGTTTGGGTTGGGCCTATAATATCAGGGATCAGGGATCAGGGATCAGGGATCAGGGATCAGGGATCAGTTGTCTGGCCGATCCCTGATCCCTGATCCCTAAAAAGGAGAACATATATTGCCGTACAAAACACTTATCATCTTGCCTACCTACAACGAGATTGAGAACCTGCACCTTCTGGTGATGGATATAGTTGAGCGTGGACCATACGACATACTTATAGTGGACGACAACTCTCCAGACGGCACGGGCGAACTGGCCGATAAGCTGGCCGAGCAATGCAAAGGCCGCGTTTACGCTATGCACCGCAAGGCGAAAGAGGGCCTGGGCCCCGCTTATTGTGATGGTTTTAAGTGGGGTTTGGAGAGAGGTTACGACGTGCTCTTTGAGATGGACGCCGACTTCTCGCACGACCCCGCACACCTCGCCCAGTTTATGCGCGAGATACAGAACGGGGCCGACCTCGTACTCGGTTCACGCAACATAAAGGGCGGCGGGACCCGCAACTGGTCGCTGCTGCGCCAGTTTATTAGCAAAGGCGGCTCACAATACGCCCGCCTGGTCCTCTCTTCACCCTACCGCGACCTGACGAGTGGCTTCAAAGCCTTCCGCCGTGAGGTCTTGGAATCTCTCGACCTTGAAAACATACAGTCTAACGGTTATTCGTTCCAGATAGAGGTCACGCACCGCGTTCACCAGATGGGCTTCAAGGTAAAAGAGACGCCTATCATTTTCGTAGACCGCAAGGCAGGCGACAGTAAGATGCACGGCAGGATAGTGCTGGAAGCGATGGCTGTGGTCTGGAAAATCCGCCTCAGCGCGCCTGCGCGCCGAAAAGTGCCCGTAACTATCGCGCCCGGCAGATAATGAGCATTAGCAAAATAAAATCAAAAAGGCCGCGTAGCGGCCTTTTTGATTTTATTACCGAGATATTGGCTGTTCTACCTTCGGTGGTTCTGATACTTTGACTTCTTTATCCTCGTGCCGCCGCGAATACTCTTTCACAGCCGCTACGAAGTCGCGGAACAACGGGTGCGGTCTGGTGGGCCTGCTCTTCAACTCTGGGTGGAACTGGCTTGCCACGAACCATGGGTGATCGCGCAGTTCGATTATCTCCACCAGGCGGCCATCGGTTGACAGGCCGCTGAGCACCATCCCCGCCTCCTGCATACGCTCTCTATATGCGTTGTTGAACTCGAAGCGGTGGCGGTGGCGCTCGTAGACCACAGGCTCGCCGTAGGCTCTAGCCGCCTTCGTGCCCGGCACCAAAGTACATGGGTACAACCCCAGGCGCATCGTCCCGCCCATATCCGCGATGTCGCGCTGGTCGGGCATAATGTCAATCACAGGGTCTACACAGCGTTGGTCTATCTCGGTGGTGAACGCGCCCGGCAGGTTGAGTACGTGGCGGGCGACCTCGATAACAGCCATCTGCATACCGTAGCAGAGGCCCAGGTAGGGTATCTTGTGCTCGCGGGCGTACTGCGCGGCGATTATCTTGCCGAGCGCGCCTCGGTCGCCAAACCCACCCGGCACGATTATGCCCTGCACTCCCGCCAGTAATTCCTCGGAGCCTTGCTGCTCGAGCGCTTCCGTGTTCACCCAGCGCACCTCTACCCTCACGTTGTTGTGCGCGGAGGCGTGGCGCAACGCTTCCACGACGCTCATGTAGGCGTCGTGTAACTCGGTGTACTTGCCGCACAGGGCGATAGTCGGTCCGTTGGTGGCTGAATCCATCTGCTCCACTATCTGCCGCCAACCGCTCAGGTCGGCAGCGTGCCCGCCGAGGCTCAACTTCTCCACTAAATAGTCACCCAGCCCGTACTCCTCGAGCAGCAAGGGAACCTGGTAGATATTGCTCACCGTAGGCAGAGGGATAACCGCCCTCGGCTCAACGTCGCAGAACAGGGCTAGCTTGCCGATTATATCCTCTTCCAACGGCAGATCAGAGCGGCAGATTATCACATCTGGATTTATGCCTATCGAGCGCAACTCTTTGACCGAGTGCTGGGTGGGTTTGGTCTTAAGCTCGCCGGTCGCCCCTATCTGCGGCAGCAGTGTGACGTGAACATACAACACGTTCTCGCGCCCGGCGTCGCGGCGCATCTGGCGTATGGCTTCCAGGAAGGGCAGCCCTTCTATGTCGCCTACTGTGCCACCCACTTCCACGATGACCACATCCGGCGCGCCCGTGCGGGCAACGGCGGCTATGCGCGACTTTATCTCGTTGGTAATATGCGGAATCACCTGCACCGTGCCGCCCAGGAAATCGCCGCGCCTCTCCTTGGCTATAACATTGGAGTAGATGCGCCCAGTAGTCACGTTAGAAGCCTGGGTAAGGTTCTCGTCAATGAATCGTTCGTAGTGCCCCAGGTCGAGGTCGGTCTCCGCGCCGTCGTCGGTGACAAAGACTTCGCCATGCTGGTAGGGCGACATCGTGCCGGGGTCCACGTTGATATAGGGGTCCAACTTCTGCACGCACACTGCTATACCCCTGCTCTTGAGCACGCGCCCAATGGAGGCCACAGTAATCCCCTTCCCCACACTGGAAACAACGCCGCCGGTTACGAATATGTACTTTGTCATTTTCCCCCCGTTAGAAAGTTAGAAAGTTAGAAGGTTAGAACGTTTGCTATTTGAACGTTTTAACCTTCTAACCTTCTAACGCATCACGCCGCCACAATCACCCTCTTACGCAATGGCACAACGCAGACGTTCACGCCCGCCGCTATATTCAGGTTGCCCAGCTTCTGGCTCAGGACTTCCAGCACCCCGTCGAAGTCGTTGCCTGACGTGTACACTTCAACGTATATCCCCAGGGGGTTCGTGCCTACATAGCTGACGAACTCAGCATTAGCGTAAGCGTCCTTGATAACCACCCTGATTCGCGCCAACACATCCTGCACCCTCTCGTCACGCAGGTCAATATGCACCAACTGCTGCGATACCACCGGGCGAGCAGGAGCATACGCCTGGTCCCCTGAGCCAATAATATCGTTCGCCATGCTTTTCCTCCCTGGGGTGAGGGAGTAGGGCTAGGGAGTAGGAATAGAAACTACTCCCTCACCCTATTCCCTCACCCTACCTCATATCTTCGCCTCCAACACAACCACCTGCGTACTCTCTCCCAGTTCCGACGCCTTCATACTGAACTTGTCCTGCGCCACCACATCTTTCAAACCCATCTCTTTGGTGAACTTATCCAGGCTATCCATCTCCAGGCTCTCGCGGCCAATAGAATAGTGCATGGGTATGACGATCTTTGGCTCGATCTGACTTATCACTTCGCTGGCTTTGCTGGCCGTCAGCGAGGCGTTACTCCCCCCAACCGGCACCAGCAATACGTGTACATCACCGAGCGCGTCCAACTGCTGCGAACTAAGCGTGTGGCCCAACGAACCGAGGTGGCATACCACCAGGTCGTCCACACGGAACAAAAAGATGGTGTTGCGGCCCCGCTCCTTGCCATCCTGGTTATCCGCGAACGACCAGACGCCGGTAATAAAGACGCCCCGGACTTCAAACTCTCCGGGGCCGTTCATTACCATCGGGTCCCCCTTCACCGCCGATACAGCATTGTGGTGGGGGTGGGCGTGGCTGATGGTAACGATGTCGGCTTTCTGTCCGGGATTGCCCAGACCAAGGCTCTTGTCATATGGGTCGGTGATAATAGTCGCGTCCCTGCTCTTCAACCGGAAGCAGGCGTGTCCCAACCAAACAATTTCTGCCATAAAACTCCCTTCCTAAGCAACAACCGTGCTTACATGTGCCTTTCCAAAAACACCTGTTAATTGTACCAACTGAATGCGTATGCGGCAACTCTTGATGTCAGTTGGTGGAAATGTGCAAAAGTCTGGTCCCTATACACTATCTGCCCCATAGATACATATTATCTCCTTCCTATTTATGCCTCGGTGTGGAAAATCCGTTCTAAAAGTGGTGGAAAACCATATTGACAAGCAGTCTCAACGGAGTTAACATAACAATAGAACACTCGTTCTTTAAAGTTGTGATGAGAGACTTGAGTTGAATGTGACGGAGTGAGCAGCGAGATGATGAGACCACGTTTAGTCGGTATAAGAGCGAGCAAGACAGTAGCCCTGGGTTTGAGCCTGGTTTTTGCGACAGGCATATTTAGCTTTACGCATCACAGCGCCCTGGCTCAGCACACCCCCAATCCCTACCCCTTCGGTAAATCCACCTATTGGGCCTGGCAAAATCGGCCCGACCTCCCAGCCAACCTCGGCGAAGCCAAAGACTGGAGCCAGAATGCCGCCGCTCAAGGTTGGCCGATAGGCCCCTACCCGCGCACGGGCGATATAGCTGTGTTCCAGCCCGGCGTGCTAGGCGCGGATAACGTCACTGGACACGTTGCCGTTGTCCGCCAGGTGCTCGACAACGGCACCTACACGGCAACCCAGATGGACGAAGCCGATTGCCAGGCCAACAACCCTGCCTGTGGGCGCGTCAATACTCATCAATACATCATTGCGCCTGGCACGACCTTCATCCACTATCTTAAGGACGCGCGCACTACCTGGGGTTTTGGCAACGGAGCCGCCGGTTGGACCCCTATCAACCTCGGCCAGGGCGCTCCCGACGGCCCCGGTTGGAGCTATCCCTTGATAGGCGGCAACCCTCAGCTTATAAGTCCCGACCTGGATATACCCCTCCAGGGGTACAACACTGTCGAAATACAGATGGCCCTCAGCCCCACCGTAGCGGACCCCAGAATACAGATGTTCTTCGCGACAGCCACTCAACCCCAGTTCTCACCCAATAGAAGCGCCTGGCTAGGCGGCAACAACAACGGGAGCCTCCATACTTACAACATCTATTTCCGTATGCACCCAGAGTGGAAAGGCCAGTTGACCCGGTTACGCCTCGACCCCACAGGCGCAGGCGCATCGGGCGGCGTTCGCATCCAACGCATACGCCTTCTAAACGACGAGTCCCCCCTCTTCGCTTCTATATCCATACTCCGAGCAACTCGCTAAACCATAACGGGGTAAGGCGCACGTCCATCGTCTCTCCCTATGCTATAATACCAGCGAAATGCCTGAAAACATTGCGTATCCGCTGACTGCCCTTGTCGGCCAGGACGAGGTGAAGGACGCGCTCTTACTGGCGGCGGTGAACCCTCGTGTCCAGGGCGTGCTGCTTATCGGGGCCAAAGGCACCGGCAAGACCACCGCCGTGCGCGGCCTGCTGCCTCTGCTGCCCACCATCGAACATTCGCTCTGCCAGTTCGGGTGCGAGCCTTCAATGGCGCTGACCCACCCGGAGGAGCTATGTGACGATTGCCGAGAAAAGCTGTCGCGTGGCGAGCCTATAAGTTTCCGCGACCGTCAGAAGGTGGTAGAACTGCCCCTCAACGCCACGCTCGACGACGTAGTGGGCGGGGTCAGCCTCCGCTTCAGCCTCGAGCAGCAGCGCCTGCGCTTCGAGCCTGGCCTGCTCGCCCACGCTCATCACAACATCCTCTATATAGACGAGATAAACCTGCTCGACCAGTCCATCATGGACGCGATACTCGACTCGGCGGCTACCGGCTATTGCGTGGTCAGGCGCGGCAGACTGGCAGCATCCTATCCAGCTGAGTTCGTGCTGATCGGCTCAATGAACCCCGAAATGGGCGACCTGCGTCCGCAGATAATGGACCGTATTGGCCTGCGCGTCAACGTGTCGCCTTGCGCTTCCATTGAGGAGCGGCTGCAAATCGCCAACCGTGCCCGCCAGTTCCGCACCGACCCCATAGACTTCATGCAGCTATACGCCGACTCAACCTTCCGTGCCGCCGAAAGCATCCAGCAAGCGCGCCGAGCCGTAAACGACATCGAACTGACCCCCGAAGCGGAGCAATTCGCCGTAACCCTTATCACCGAATTGGGTATAGGTTCTCACCGCGCCGAAATCGTGCTGATGGAAGCAGCGCGGGCATATACGGCCTTACGAGGGGTCGGGGATCGGGGATCGGGGATCGGGGATCGGGGGTCAGCAGAAGTAGAGGACGTAAAGGCGGTCGCGCCACTGGTGCTCCGAAGGCGCAAGAGCGGACTTGCCGAGTTTGAGGCCGAGGCACGAAAGGAAGATGAGGAGATCGCGGAGGCTATTCGGCTTATATCAGCCGCGAAGCCTACCGGAAGGCAAGGGAGGCAAAACGGGCAGGCGAGCAGTGAGAGAAGCAAGACTACCGCGCCATGAGCCAGCAGCCCGATCCTCTCCACCCCACTCCCATCCTCTTTTTCAACAAAAACCGTGTTGAGGCATTCAGCGACGGAGTCTTCGCCATGCTCCTATCCCGCTGGAACTCCACCATCAGCGTAGTCTTCTTCTTCACCGTCCACCTCCTCTACCTCCTCCCAAGCCGCTTCGACTTCCTATGGGCGATAGGCCACCGCCACGACAGTTTTAGCAAGGGGGACTGAGAAGCAGGTCTGGTGATTACCCCCATCTTCGAGCGCGCGGAACGTCCGGCGCACCCTGCCGGCTAGGGCTTATGCGTCAGACGAATTGAGAGGCCACGTGTAAAACAGAACCTGCACGGAGCACCAACTCCGAAGTATCTTTTGCGGCTCAGAACCTCTCAAACGGAATCGAGTCAGTAGCCAAGCGTTTTCCTATGCTTGATTTACCACGCATAAGCCCTACCCTGCCAGCCTCAACCTCTTGACTCCCACCCCCTTATACCGCATAATCAGATTCATCCACACTCAGTCCTCCACCACACTAATACTGTCGGGCGCAAGCCGTTTTGAACACAAGGAGGTTGCAAGGAAGAGACTATGAATAAAAAGCGATTATCGTTATTGTCAATATTGGCGTTACTCCTGCTCCCTGCGTTGGGCGCGCCGGGCCAGGCGGGCGCAAAGATGTCTTACAGCATCCCCTTACCACCCGTAGGCTCCTTCCCACTGGTGACAAACCAACCGCAATCCGTAGGGGCAGGTCTCAGTGCCCGCCCTGCTGACGGCGTTCCATCGCCCAGCCATCTCGTACACCCATGCGGCGGCATGTACGCAGAACCGCCCTTCACTGGCATGTCACCCATAGCCATCGCCCACGTCGCTAACTACTGCTCCGGCAGCGTCTACACCGACCCCTACGGCGACATCTACACCTGGCAAGCGGACGGCCACGACTATGTAGCCCTCTCCGGCTTCGGTCTGCGCATGTTCTATCTTATCAACGTGGACGACCCTTATCACCCCGCCCTGTTGCGCACCGAGCCTTTCCCATCAGGCGGCTCAGCAAGCACCTCAGTCTATACCTGGAAGCAAGGTTCCAACCACTATGTCTCCGCCACCATGCGCGGGTCCGGTACGGGCTGCGGCTTCTTCGTCTACAACGTCAACGACCCCTCCAACCCCGTCCTTATAGGCCGTAAGTCAGGCGCAGACTGGTGTACCGTGCATGAGCACATAGTCTCCACCGACGCTAACGGCAACGCCGATTACGCCTGGCTAACCATGTCAGCCGAGAGCGGCTCCGGCTACAAAATCGTCGTCGTTGACCTGCAAAACCTGCCCCTCATGAACGAGACCGGGCGCTACCAGCGGCCCGACGCGAACGGCAGCGTCTTTGTACACGACGTAAACGTAGTAGGCGACCGCGTATTCGTGGCCCACTGGGGAGGAGGTATGCTGATCTTCGACAAAGACACCCTGGCCCACAACACCAACCCGACGCCACTCAGCCCTCTGAACGGCATACATCCGTCCGGCTTCAACGTCCACCACACCGTACCGACCACCGACGGCAACCACGTCTTCATTGAGGACGAGTTCATCAACACCGCAGGCTCCGACAAGATAAAGCTGTACAACATCTCCAATATCAGCAGCCCCGTCTATGAAGTGGGTATCCCAGGCACGGGCACAGAGGCCACTAACAGGGCGCACAATATGCGCATCAAGAACGTCTCGCCCGGCCACGACATGCTCTTCGTCGGCTGGTACAGGGCAGGAACCCGCGTCTTCTCCGTAGACACAACGGTCAGCCCGCCCTCTATCGTTGAGATCGCATCCCACCAACTACGTCAAGTAACCGACGGCCAGTTCGGAGACGTATGGGGCGTGGACTACCTCCCCTGCACGCTCAGAGGACAGCAGACCCTCTGCATGTATAGCGGCGACCTGGAATACGGCCTGGTAGTAGACGCACTGGGTTACAACCCGATGCTAGACCCCTACAACCCCGAATCCCAGGTCAGCGACCCCGTCAACGGCCAGAATATCAACTCGTGCAGCTATACCATTCGCGGCACAGCCCACGACTACTACAGTGGGGCTTCCCAGGTGGAGGTCAGCACCGATAATGGCTCTACCTGGTCCCTCGCGCAGGGCACGGCTAACTGGTCCTACCAGTGGACGATACCCAGCGACGGCAGCTACGTGATCAAGTCGCGCGCCAGGGACGTTGCGGGCAACATAGAAGCGCCTACTACCAGTGTGACGGTCAATGTCAGCAACAGTTGCACCGCGTCGTGGCTCGTCGGCCACGTCAACTGGCAGGGTCGTCCGGCGCAGCCCAGCGACTTGCAACAACTGCCCGTCACCCTCACGCTCAAGACCGGCTCCAGCGAGATCAACTACCCGCCACAGTCCACAGATGCTAGCGGCTCCTTCCGCGTAAACGTGGCGGGCTTGCCCAACGGAACATATGATTGGCGCGTGAAAGGCCCTCAATATCTATCTAAGTCGGGCACTGTAGTCATTGACGGATCGCCCCAAGTCAACTTTGAGGTCGGCCTCATGCTCGTCGGCGACATCAACAACGACGACGTAGTCAATGTAGTTGACTTCAACATGATGAAGCTCACCTTCGGTAAAACAGTCGGCGATCCCGGCTACGACGCCCGCGCGGATTTCAACGGCGACCAGGGGATCAACATCACCGACTTCAACCTCGAAAAGAACAACTTCGGCCAGACAGGTTCGCCACCAGTGCGTATTTCTAGATAGAAGCCTATAATCAAAAGAGCAGCAACCATTTCGCGGTTGCTGCTCTTTTTGAAACTTCCATAGTTACTAGCATGGTCAATCCCCCCGACCTCTCTCCACAACCAGACGCCACACAGACACCGACGACGAATACACCCCGTTGGGTGTGGGCGTGGGCGTTGCCTCTGGTGGTCCTCTTGCTGCTCTACCTGGCGCGGAGCATCCTCGGACCGTTCATTATCGCGGGCGTATTCGCCTATATCTTCACCAGGGTCATAGACGCCGCCCAGGAGCGTCTACACTGGCCGCGAGGGCTGGTCGTGGCGCTTTTCTACCTGGTGGCGCTCGGCGCGATAGGCATCGGCCTTTACTTCGGCGCGGAGGTTCTCTACCAACAGACCCGCGATTTCATCTCGCGCGGGCCAAACATCGTTGAACAAGGTCTCAGGCAGGTAATGGGCAACACCACCTACCAGTTTGGAGGCCAAAAGTTTGACCCACATTCTCTCGCCCAGCGAATCAACGAATCCCTATCTGCTTATTTCGGCAGCGGCGGTGACGGCCTCCGCCTGGTACGCGAAGCCGTCACCCGCGTGCTTGACAGCCTGCTCGTGATCATAGTCAGCGCCTATTTGCTTCTGGACGGCAAGCGTCTGAGCGCCTATTTGCTCAAGTTCGTGCCCGCCACGTCCCGCGCTCACACAGGCTACGTAGCAGGCCGCATCCATATGGCGCTGGGCGCTTACCTGCGTGGTCAGCTTCTGCTCGTCGGCCTCATGTCGCTGGTGTCGTTCCTCCTCTTGCAGTTTGTGTTCAACGTTCCTTATGCGCTGCCCCTCGGCATACTGACCGGCTTCCTTGAGATCCTACCGCTCATCGGCCCCGCCATCGCTGCCGCCATCGCGGCTGGCGTGGCTCTCTCCGCGCATGGGGTAGGGTCGGCTGTTGGAGTGATAATAGCCTACACGATTCTGCGCGAGGTCGAAGACCAGTTAGTCATGCCCCTCGTCGTCGGGCGCATCGTAGAATTGCACCCGGTAGCCACCATTTTCGCGGTGCTTGCGGGCGGCGCTATGGCCGGAGTGCTCGGTATGCTACTCGCCGTGCCCGCAGCCGCAGCCATCAAAGTCATCCTCGATTTCCTCTACCCCTCCGACCCCGACCAGGCCATGGCCCAGGCCCGCCCAGGCCTAAAAAAGGCGCAACGCGAAGCCGAAACCGAGTAGCCCTATTAGGACCAACGGCATCCCCTTATAGGAATTAGGTCGTATTGGCCCTGCACGGTATTTGCCCTAGAATAAGAATAGGCGGCAGAGGCCGCCACCTGTGTTTATACACGCCAGGCGCTTATAGCTGGCGAACACTTGATATTATCTTCTGTCACCGGTCACTGGTCGCCGGTCACTAAGAAAAAGAGGTATAGAGTTATGCTAATGTCCTCTCCTGCCCGCACGAAGGCGGCAGTAGTGCTCGTAGTAGACCCCGATCCTATAAGGCAGCGCGAGACACGCGACCGTCTAGTAATCCTGGGCTATACGGTCCGGTCGGCTGACGATTACGAGGCTGCCCTGGGTATCATAGAAATCACCCCTCCCGATGTGGTAGTCGTAACCGGGCTGCCTGCCGAAGGCGACCTTTGGAACGACCTGCAAACCGAGCTTAACAAGTGGGGCGTGCCCGCGATGGCCCTGCCGCCCGCCGACGGCCCGCTAACCGATGCGGACGAAAGGGACCTCAAACTGCGCATAGACGCAGCCGTACAGACGCGCACGCTGCAAGACGCGCTTATGACTGAGAACGCCCGCCTGTCAGCCGAGCGCCTGCACGATCCCCTTACGGGCCTGTTCAACCGCCGGTACATTATGATACGTGTCGAGGAAGAAATATTGCGCTCTTCGCGCCGGGGCCACCCTCTTTCATGTATGCTTATTGACGCGGACGACCTGGCTGGGGTCAATGAAAACTGGGGCCACCAGACGGGTGACATCGTGCTGCGCGACATGGCGCACCTCATAACCCGCACCATGCGGGCCAGCGATGTCGCCTGCCGCTACCGCGACGACCAGTTCCTCGTATTGCTCACCGACACCGACGCGGCGGGCGCTCAGATAGCGGCCAATCGCCTGCGGGATTCGATTGCAGGCTACAACTTCTTCAACCAGATGTCGTCCGAGCCGATCAAGTTGACCGCTTCGATAGGAGTAGCTTACTGGCAGCCTATCACCAAGCCAGGGCAAGAGGGCACCTGGGAGCCGCAACTAATCGGCCTCTCCGAGCGCGCCCTGAAAGCCGCCAAGCAGTCCGGCAAGAACCGCCTGGTCATCCTGCAAGCAACCTAAACAGTAAATAAAACAACGAAAAAGGCAAGTCGCCCGGCGACTTGCCTTTTTCGTTGTTTTGGAACTCGCGTGATGTCCTAATCGTACCTTTTTACGCACAAATGTGCTATAATAGAAGGTGTTATAATAGATAGAATCAGAGTGGGCGGCCAGGCAGAGCCGCCCCTTTACGACGTTGATGAGCAGGAGATAAAGAACAATGCCAGAGTTCCAGGTAGTATCCGACTTCAGGCCGATGGGGGACCAGCCACAAGCTATCGAGAAGTTGGTGCAGGGGCTAAAAGAGGGAAATAAACATCAGACGCTATTGGGAGTTACGGGATCTGGAAAAACTTATGTCATGGCGAAAATCATAGAAGCCACCCAAAAACCCACCCTCGTGCTCGCCCACAACAAGACCCTCGCGGCCCAGCTTTACCAGGAGTTCAAAGACTTCTTGCCAAACAACGCCGTCGAGTACTTCGTCTCATACTACGACTTCTACCAGCCGGAGGCGTACATACCGCGCACCGACCTGTACATCGAGAAAGACGCCGACATCAACGAGGAGATAGACAAGCTGCGTCACGCCGCCACCCGCGCGTTGTTCGAGCGCCGCGACGTTGTGATCGTGGCCTCAGTATCTTGCATATTTGGCCTCGGCTCGCCGGAGGAATACGGCAATATCGTCCTGTCGCTCAAGAAGGGTGACACTGTCAGGCGGCAACGCGTATTGCGCCACCTGACCGACAGCCACTACACCCGCAACGACATGTCCTTAGAGCGCGGCACGTTCCGCGTGCGTGGCGACACAATCGAAATCGTGCCTGCATACGAAGATATAGCTCTACGCATACAGCTTTGGGGCGACGAGATAGAGCGCATCCAGGAGTTCGATCCACTCACGGGCGAAGTGCTTATAGACAGGACAGAGGCCAACATCTACCCTGCCAAGCACTTCATCACCTCCGAAGAAAAGCTGGTGGAGGCGATACAGGACATAGAGGCCGAGCTTGTGGAGCGTGTAACCCAACTAAAGGCCGAGGATAAGATAGTGGAGGCCCAGCGATTAGAGCAGCGCACCCACTACGACCTCGAAATGCTCCAGGAGACGGGATATTGCTCAGGTGTTGAAAACTATTCGCGCCACCTGTCGCGCAGGCAGCCCGGAGAGCAACCGTGGACGTTGCTCGACTACTTTCCCGACGATTACCTGGTCATGGTGGACGAATCGCACATCTCCCTGCCGCAGGTGAGGGGCATGTACGGAGGCG
Organism: Chloroflexia bacterium; assembly: GCA_038324555.1. Lineage (GTDB taxonomy): Bacteria > Chloroflexota > Chloroflexia > QHBQ01 > JADMIH01 > JADMIH01. The sequence continues at coordinate 3,617 of JBBQIC010000049.1, read as the reverse complement.
ACCATTCGCGCAAGGTGACACTAATAGACTACGGCTTCCGCCTGCCATCCGCCGCCGACAACCGCCCGCTAACGTTCCCAGAGTTCGAGAGTCACATCGGACAGGCTGTGTACGTGAGCGCCACGCCCGGTCCATATGAATACGAACACAGCGAACAGATAGTGGAACAGATAATCCGCCCGACCGGACTGGTAGACCCCTCCATAGAGATCAAGCCGACTGATGGACAGATAGACGACCTCGTGGAGCAGATAAAGCTGCGCACCGAGCACGGTCAACGCACCCTGGTGACGACGATGCGTACCAAGTTTGCCGAGCAGATAGCCGACTACTTCAAAGAGGTAGGAATCAAGGCTCACTACATCCACCATGAGATAGAGACTCTGGAACGTGTGGAGATTCTGCGCGACCTGCGCCTGGGCATTTACGATGTGCTGGTGGGTATCAACCTGCTCCGCGAGGGGCTTGACCTGCCGGAGGTATCATTAGTTGCTATCCTGGACGCGGACAAAGAAGGTTTTCTGCGTTCTCGCGGCGCGCTCATTCAAACTATAGGCCGCGCCGCCCGCCACGTCGAGGGCCACGTAATCATGTATGCCGACGTTGTAACGCGCTCTATGCAAGCGGCTATTGAGGAGACTTACCGCCGCCGCGAAATCCAGACGAAGTACAACCAGGAGCACGGCATCGAACCCGCCTCTATCATGAAGCAAGTGCGCGACCTAACAGACCGAGTGCGCGCCGTAGCCGAGACCCGCGCCGAGTATGTTGTATCGCCCACAGGCGAGATCACCCTGAACAAAGACGAAATCGTCCGCATGATAAAAGAGCTAGAGAGCCAGATGAAATCCGCCGCCAGGTTGCTCGAATTCGAGAAGGCCGCCGCGCTTCGGGATCAGATAGTGCAGTTGCGTAGGGAGATGGATTGATATAATAAGTTAAGAACAAACCCCCAGTGCGCGAGCCTGGGGGTTTGTTTACCCGTCCTTGTGGGTAAAGCAAGCGCGTGCGCCCTACGCACTCACTCTCAAGTGGGGTCTATAGAGGGGTGGAAGTAAACTAATTGGGAAGCGCGGATGCTGTGTGAGGAACGTCACCAGGCTACGTGCCGGGGTTTGTTGTGCTGGCGCGTAGCCTGGTGACAGATGGTGTGTCTATTGTGTATTACACACCTGAATAGATTCTTTGCTTATAGCTACCTGGACTGGTTATCCCCAGTTCACGTTGCCAGGGATAGGAGCGCCCCAATTCACGTTAGCCTGGGGTCCACCCCAATTCACGTTAGCCTGGGGTCCACCCCAGTTGACGTTGGCTTGTGGTCCGCCCCAATTCACGTTAGCTTGTGGTCCGCCCCAATTTACGTTAGCCTGGGGTCCGCCCCAGTTGACGTTGGCTTGTGGTACGCCCCAATTTACGTTAGCTTGTGGTCCGCCCCAATTTACGTTAGCCAGAGACCTATTCAAATTTACGTTATCAAGCCTGCCCCAGTTCACATTGCCAGGGGTGGGAGCGCCCCAATTTACGTTAGCCTGGGGTCCGCCCCAATTTACATTATTGGGAGCTATACTAATGCCAATTGACGAGATGAGCGCTGCCGTAGCAATAAGGGTCGATGTAAGCTTTTTCATTTTCTTTCTCCTTCTGGGTTGTTTGGGTGGACCTGTTCGGTCCATTTCTTCTGTTTGCTCTTACCTGATTTCTAAGTGCGCCCGATGACCCTAGTTTATCCTGACGCGCTCTCTCTCGCATCAGCAATATTACCCAATGGGGATGGGTAATATTACCCATTTAAGGATAGACGCAAACAAAAACAGCCAGATTATGGCTGCTACTCATGTTTGTTTGCGTCTAGTCTTGAAAAATCAGGTGAAGCCGTGTCCGATAGCCCACCTCGCCGCTGCTGTGCGCGTAGTTACTCCCAGTTTGCTGTATATCGAAGAGAGGTGGCGCTGGACTGTGCGCGGACTAATGATCAACTGTTCTGCCACCTGCGCGTCCGTCAACCCCGCCGCTACTAACCTTAACACTTCTATTTCGCGCTCGCTCAACCCTCCCAGGTATTCGCCAGGTTCGATCAGAGGCGCAGTCATTCGCTCCCTGGGAGGCGCGGCTGCTGGTTCACTCAAAAGGCCGGTGGTCTTCGGCCTGGGACGTGCTTCAGCCTCTCCGCTTGCCTGTCCGCTGTCCAGCGCATAAGCCACAGCATCATCTAGCGACATTATCTGACCCTTTTCCCAGGCTCGCTCCCACTCAGCCTGACTCACTTGGGCCTGCGCGCCGGCCAGGTTGCGCTCATACTCCTGTTGGTCCGCCGGGTCCAGGTGGGCGCTGATAGTGTTCGACAAGGCTTGCGACGCCGAGAAGAGCACTGCCGCCCGTTCGGCCTTGCGCAAAGACCCAAACACGCCCGCCAGCGCCGCCAGACAATATGCAATATCTCGCTTGTTCCTCAACTCGTAGAATATTCGTAAGCTTTCGGTGAACAGGTCCAGGGCGCGCTCATATTTGCCCCAATGGTATGCTACGTGCCCCATGTTATGGAGTATCATGCCTACGCCCCACTTGTCTCCCAACTCCTGCGCCAGGGCCAGGCTCTCTTTGTACAGAGAATGCGCCGCATCGTAGTCTCCCTCGGCGCGGGCCAATTCCCCCAGGTTCACAAGCGTCATAGCGATGCCGCGCTTGTCTCGTAGGCTACGCCTTATTGATAGCGTCTCTTCATACAGAGCCTGCGAGGCCTTGCTATCTCCGAGAGCCTGGGTGACAATCCCCAAATCGCCCAGGAAGTTGGCAATGTCCCACTTATCCCCTAATTCTCTCGCTATCGCCAAACCTTCTTCGAGGGAGGCGCGCGCATTATAATAGTCCGCCTGAAAGCGGGCCTCGTGGCCTAGATGTCTGAGCGAGGTAGCGATACCTTGCTTATCACCCAATTGTCTGAATACCTGCAAACTATCTTCAAGAGCCGACTTTGCTCGTGCGAAATTTCCCTGCGTTGACGCCAACGTTCCGAGGGCCATGAGAGCCTTTGCCTGGGCGGAGGTTGGCGTGTCGGTGCTTTTTGTCATTTCGACCAGCGCGCTCTCCAACCATGTTTGCCCTTCGCTGATATGGCCGTGCATCCTCCAAAACTGAGTCAGCGCCGCGCCAAGCAGAAGCGCCGTCTCGGTTCTCCCTATGTCGAGAGACCACTTCAAGGCGGCTCTAAAGTTATCGTGATCCATCTCCAGCAGTCGCACCCACTCAACCTGCTTTGGACCGCGCAGCTCAGGCTCTGCCTGTTCCGCCAGCGCGAGGAAATATTCGGCGTGCCTCTGCTGTAGAGCCACCGCCTCTCCACTCGCCACCAGTTGCTCGCGGGCATATTCCTGTATAGTCTCCAGCATGACGAAGCGTGCCTCATCATCCTCCGAAGCCGCTCGCCTGAGCAAACTCTTGTCCACGAGGGAGGATATGCCGTCGAGGATGTCAATCCCTAGAGGAGTCGGGAGTCGGGGGTCGGGAGTCGGCGCTCTGATTTCGCCTCCCGCCTCCCGCCACCCCACTCCCCCCCAGCACATCGCGTGCAAATCCACCAGGCAGCGCCCGCCAGAGAATTCGGGTACGCGCGTGTAAAA
>JBBQIC010000048.1:0-16479 GCA_038324555.1 Chloroflexia bacterium | reverse complement strand
CGCCCTACTCTCTCGTGCTCGCACAGGGGCCTGGGATTGGCCGCGCGAGCGCTTGTGTTGCTCTCCGGTCTCGATCAAGGTGACTGCGCCGCCTTTGGCTTCGATCTTCTGGCGCGCGCTTTCGCTAACCTTGTGGGCGCTGATGCGGATAGCTTTCGTGATTTCGCCATTGGCGAGTATCTTGAGGGGCAGGTCCGTATCGCGGAGCAAGCCAAGTTCCTTGAGCGACTCCGGCGTTAGTTCGCTATCGCTCTCGACGTTGTTCAGTTGCTCCAGGTTGATCAAGTGGTAGTGGGTCTTCCATATATTGGTAAAGCCGCGCTTGTAGGGCAACTGCTGCTGGATAGGGGTCTGGCCACCCTCGAACCTGGGCGGAACATTGCCGCCGCTGCGCGCCTTCTGGCCCTTCGTGCCCTTGCCGGCGGTCTTGACGTGGCCGGAACCGTGCCCGCGCCCAACTCGCTTGCGGTCCTTGTTAGCGCCCTTCGCCGAGCGCAATTGTCCTAATTTCAATTCCATCTTATCCCTCTCTCGACCAAATTATGAAGTAAGAATTATGAATTATGAAGGTATTGACCATAATTCATAATTCTTACTTCATAATTCCTCTACACTTATCATATGCTTGACTTTGTAAATCTGGCCCCGCAGTTGCGGGCTGTCCGGGTATTCTACCGTTTGGTTAAGGCGGTGAAGGCCGAGCGACTTGATAGCCGCCCTCTGGTCTTTGGGATAACCGATGTCGCTTCGGACCCAGGTTATTTTCACGGTCTTGCCCGTCTGTTTAGCTTCTGCCACGTCCGCCTCCTCCTCCATCGCCACCTTCACGGCGACCGCCGCGACCACCGCCGCGACCGCCGCGACCACCGCCGCGCGCCGAGCGTTCGTCTATGCCAGGCGCCTGGCCCACGATCTGGTGGTCCTTGGAAGCAGGCTGATTGGCCGTGTTCTGCTGTAAATGGCCTTCACGCAGAGCTTTTTGCACAGCCACGTCTTTGCGATAGTGGCGGCGCTCCATCTCGTCCTGGGGCAGGCCCCTGCGTATGGCTTCGCTCTCGATGGAGTGAAGCTGCGAGAGAGCCAATAGTGTCGCCCGAACCGCGTTGATGGGGTTGTTATTGCCCAGCGACTTGGTGAGTATGTCCTTTATACCCGCCGCCTCGACGACAGCGCGAACGCCACCACCCGCGATGACGCCCGTACCAGGCGCGGCAGGCTTGAGCAGCACTTTGCTTGCCCCATACGACACTACCACCTCGTGAGGGATGGTGTTGCCTATCATGGGCACGCGGATCATATGCTTGCGCGCGTCTTCTCCGGCCTTGCGGATCGACTCCGGCACTTCGGTAGCCTTACCTGTGCCCGCGCCTACTGTCCCGCGACCGTCGCCCACGACCACTACTGAACTAAAGCTGAAGCGCCGTCCGCCCTTGACCACTTTGGACACACGGTTTACCTGCACCAGCCGTTCCTCGAAATCCGAAGAAGCCCTCTCTACTCTTGCCATTGTTCCCCCTCATTCTAAGTTTTGAGTGCTGAGTGCTGAGTTGACTAGAGATAACTCAGCACTCAGCACTCTGCACTCAAAACTTCTAAAAGTCCAATCCGCCTTCGCGGGCGCCTTCGGCCAACGCTTTGATGCGCCCGTGGTAGAGGTAGCCGCCTCTGTCGAAAACTACCTTTTTGACGCCTGCGGTCTTGGCGCGCTCGGCTACGAGTTTGCCGACGGCCTTCGCCTGGTCTATCTTCGGCGATTCTGCTACGTCCTTATCGAGCGTCGAAGCTGTGACGAGTGTGCGTCCTTGACTGTCGTCAATGACCTGGGCGTAAATGTGGTTCAGGCTGCGAAATACGTTCAATCGCGGCCTCTCCTGCGTACCGTTCACGCGGGCGCGCACTCTATTTTGGCGCTTCTGCCGCGAGGTCAACATGTGTGGTTTTGCTCTCATTCTTCCTACCCTCTTGATGCGTGAAACGTGAAACGTGAAACGTGATGCGTGAATTACTATGATCACGTTTCACGTTTCACGCATCACGACTCTACTTCTTACCCCCGACCTTGCCGGCTTTACCGGCTTTGCGGCGTATGCGCTCACCCTGGAAGATGATGCCTTTGCCCAGGTAAGGCTCTGGCTTCTTTAGTTCGCGGATGCGGGCGGCCTCGGAGCCTACGACCTGCTTGTCAATGCCAGTCACGCTGAAGCGCGTGGGTGTTTCGACATTGAACGTGATACCTGGGGCAGGTTCGATGCGTACTGGGTGGGAGAAACCGAGCGCGAACACCAGCACATTGCCTTCTTTCGCTACTCGGTAACCCACACCAGAGATTTCCAGGTTCTTCGTATAGCCTTGTGTCACACCAATGACCATGTTTGCCACCAGGGTGCGGGTGAGGCCATGCAGAGAGCGATGCAGCTTGTCCTCAGAAGGGCGCGTCACCACAAGCTGTTCCTCTTCTTGCTTGACGGTGATTTCCGGGCGCAGGTCTTGCTCAAGCGTGCCCTTCGGCCCCTTTACGAGAACGTGGACGCCGTTTATATTAACGGTCACTTCCTTCGGCAAAGGTATGGGCTTATTACCAATACGAGACATTATCTTTCTCCAATCGTTAGGAGGTTGGAACGTTGGAACGTTGAAAAGTTTCAACCTGCAACTATTCGAGCTACCAGACGTAACAAATCACCTCGCCGCCCAGGTTCTTGCGGAACGCCTCGCGTCCCGTCATCAGACCCTGAGGGGTGGAGAGAATCGTGACACCCAAGCCGCCGAGCACCATCGGTATATCGGTGCGCTTTGAATAAACGCGCAAGCCAGGCTTACTTACCCGACGCAGGCCCGTGACCACAGGTTTCTTATCCATGCCGTACTTGAGCCAAACGCGGAACATGCGGTCGCCCATCTCCATGGGTACGTCGAAGTCCCTGATATAGCCCTCCTCCTTGAGGATACGAGCCAGGTTCATCTTAATCTTGGAAGTGGGTATAAGCACGCTTTGGTGCCGCGCCATGCTGCCGTTCCGAATGCGAGTCAGCATATCGGCGATAGGGTCTGTCATGTTCATCTTATATTTCGTTCTCCCTGCGTTTGAGTTTTGTGTTTTGAGTTTTGAGTTATCCTAATACAACACAAAACTCAAAACTCAAAACTTCAGAAATTACCAGCTAGACTTGACCACGCCGGGCAACCGTCCCGCGAGAGCGTTCTCACGAAAACAAATGCGGCACATTCCGAACTTGCGGATATAAGCGCGTGGCCTACCGCACAGCTTGCATCGGTTGTGCGCCCGCACTGGAAACTTCGGTGGTCGGTTTGCCTTTGCGATCATTGACTTCTTAGCCATGTTCTCTCCTATTGCTTACTGCTTACTGCTTGACAATAAGCAGTAAGTAACTATCGTTTAAAGGGCATCCCCATCAGTTGTAGCAGGTGGCGACCTTCTTCGTCGTTACGGGCTGTGGTTACTATGACTATTTCCATACCGCGTATCTTGTCTACCTTATCGTAATCAATCTCCGGGAACATCAGTTGCTCGCGCAGACCCAGACTGAAGTTTCCGCGCCCGTCGAATGACTTGGGCGAGACGCCTGAGAAGTCGCGCACGCGGGGCATTGCCACGTTGAAGAGTTTGTCTAAGAAACTGTACATCCTGCTGCCTCTTAGCGTGACCATCACGCCAATGGGCATACCGGTGCGCAGCTTGAACGACGCGATTGATTTCTTGGCGCGGGTGATAACCGCCTTCTGTCCCGTTATTATTCCAATGTCGCTTACCGCGTTATCGAGGGCTTTGGCGTTCTCGCGGGCCTCGCCGCCCATGCCTATATTTATTACGACTTTTTCGATTTTCGGCACCTGCATCGCGTTGGCGTAGCCATATTCTTTGAGAAGGGCCGGTACGACTTCTTCTATATACTTCTGCTTCAGACGAGGCGCGTAGCCGTGCAGCACGTCCTCCTCGGTCTTGCCGTTCTTGCCAGGCGTCGCTGGAGAAGCGGCAGCCCCGTCTGCCTGTCGGGATCGGGCTGCCTGGGCGGGCGTCCCCTTCCCCTGGTTGCCTGGTTGTTTACCGTCTTGCTTTGCCACTGTCGTATCTCCTTACGGGCTGGTCTCCCAAAAGGTTTCAGCCCAATCCACGTTTCACGCATCACGTTTCACGCATCACGTTTACCGTCTCCCGCCCCACTTCTCGTCTGCGGAATCGCGGTCAAACACTTCGCCGCAGTGACGGCACTGGCGGACCTTTATGCCGTTGCTCAAAAACGTATGGCCGATGCGGGTGCCCCGATTGCACTTGGGGCATACTACCATTACTTTGCCCGCACCCAACGGCGCTTCTTGCTCTATAACGCCTGCCTGACGCGCGCCCATGCGTCCCCGCGTATGCTTCTTGACGACGTTGATACCTTCTACTATTACTTGATGCTTATCAGGGCGCACCTCGCGCACTCGGCCACGTTTGCCCCTGTCCTTGCCGGTGATAACCATCACTGTATCATCTGTCTTTACGTTCATCTTAATTCTCCGGTGGAAATTATGAAGTAAGAATTATGAATTATGTTCTTACTTCATAATTCTTACTTCATATATTTATAAAACTTCCGGGGCCAAAGAGATTATCTTCATAAACTGCTTTTCGCGCAGTTCGCGGGCCACGGGGCCGAATATGCGCGTGCCTCTGGGCGCGTTCTGGATATTTATTATGACAGCCGCGTTATCGTCAAAGCGGATGTGCGAGCCATCGGGGCGCAGGTACTCTTTGGCAGTACGCACGACTACCGCACGCACCACTTCGCCCTTCTTGACGGTCCCGCCAGGGGTCGCCACTTTCACAGTTGCAATGATGACGTCACCCACGCTTGCGTACTTGCGGTTCGAGCCGCCCATCACGCGAATGCATAGTATCACCTTCGCCCCAGTATTGTCCGCCACCCGCAAGCGGGTCTCTTGTTGGATCATCTCTCTTCTCCAGTTGGAACGTTGGAACGTTGGAACGTTATCAGTATTGCCAGGCCGGAACGTTCCAACATTCTAACGTTCCAACGTTCCAACTCCTATCCTACAGTTGCTGTGCTTTCTGAATAATCTCGATCACCTGCCAGCGCTTGCGGCGACTCATGGGGCGACTTTCTATTATGCGTACTGTATCGCCCATACCACTGTTCAGTTCATCGTGGGCCATGAACTTGGCCGTTTGCCGGATGACTTTCTTGTAGATGGGGTGTGTCTTTGAGCGTTGTACGGACACCACCACTGTCTTTTGCATCTTGTCGGAGACCACGCGACCGATTTCGGTGCGTCGGCGACTCAGGTATTCAGGTAGCTCTTTGCCCTGGCTTGTGTCAGCGCCCTTCGTTATCGCCGTCGGCAGGCTTTTCTCGTTCTCCGAGATGTCGGCGTTATCAGCGTTATCAGCGCCTGCTGCGTCACTTGAGCCACCTGTGACCCTGGACACGACGCCCCCAACAGTGTCTCCCACTGCGGATACCGCACCGCCTATCCTCTCTCCCAATGGAGCTACCGCCTCGCCTACTTTATCGGTAACGGGGGCCACTACTTCACTGACCTTATCTCCGACGGTGGATACAATGTCCCCTATCTTCTCTGTAATAGAGGCATCGGCCTGCTGCTCGCTATCTTCCTTCTTTTTCCTTGGCATTTAGAGCTTCTCCTGTACCTGTAATACTAACTAACTATTCCCGCCAATTAGCCTGCGACGCCGCCGAGGGGCTTGTGCAACCGGCGCTTGTTCTGGCACAGGCTCGATGTCCATGCCGCCGTACACCCTCATCAGTTCGCGCTCGCGCAGCATCGTCAAGAGGCGCGCAATGTCCTTCTTGGCAGCAGCGATACCCTGGTGGTTCTTGGTCTTGCGGGCCTGTACCTGGAAGCGTATCTCAAACAACTTCTTGCGGGTTCTCTCCAGGTCCTCTAACAGTTGGCCGTCGGACAGACCGCGCATATCTTCGGTTTTCATTTACTCTTCATCTCCCTCTTCGTCTTCACGTTCGGCTTCGGCCATGCCTTCACTTATGCGGACCACGAAGCGCGTCTTGATAGGGAGCTTGTGCCCAGCCTTGCGCATAGCCTCTGCTGCTACGTCTTCGCGCACACCCGCAAGCTCAAAGAGCATACGGCCAGGCTTGATAACCGCTACCCAGTGATCGGGCGCGCCCTTGCCGGAACCCATGCGGGTCTCGGCGGGCTTGGACGTGACGCTCTTGTGGGGGAAGATGCGTATCCAGACCTTGCCACCGCGTTTGATGTGCCCGGTGATGGTGCGGCGAGCCGCCTCGATCTGGCGACTGTCGAGCCACGCGGCTTCGAGCGCCTGCAAGCCAAACTCCCCGAACGACACCTGGTTGCCGCGCGTCGCCATGCCGCCACGGCTGCCGCGATGTGGTTTGCGATATTTGACTCTTTTCGGCATCAACATGGCTGCTACTCCTATCCGGTATTGCCGGTATTTTCACCAACCTGCATGGTTGGGTCCGGCGGTGGCGGCGGTACTACTGTCCTGGAAGCTTCGATCTGAGCGGCGCCCGAAGTCACGGCGTCGGCTGCGGGCGCGGGGGCCTGCCTCTCCATATCAGGGCGAGGGCCACGTCCGCCACCGTCCTGGCGCGGGGGGCGGCCACCACGGTCGCCACGGTCGCCACGGTCGCCACCACGATCACTACGTTCAGCGCGTTCACCACCCCGACCACCGCGATCACGACGGTCGTTGCGCGGCTGGGCTATCGCAACCGGACGGTCCATTTGCAACAACGTATCGTCTTTGCGCTCTATAACGTCGCCACGATAAATCCACACTTTGACTCCGATGCGGCCATAGGTAGTGTGAGCGTGGATCTGGCCGTAATCAATATCGGCGCGAATTGTATGCAGTGGCACGCGACCTTCGCGCTCCCACGCCGTTCGGGCCATTTCAGCGCCGCCCAGGCGACCGGATACGCGCACTTTGATGCCTTTCGCGCCTGAACGCATGGCACGCAACACTGACTGCTTCATCGCCCGCTTGTAGGACACGCGGCGCGTGATCTGCTCGGATATGCTGTCAGCAACAAGGTAGGCGTCAAGCTCAGGTTGCTTGATTTCCTCAATGTTGAGCTTCACCTTCTTACTGGTAGTGGTCTCCAGGTCCTTACGGAGTTGGTCCACCGCCTGACCGCCTTTGCCGATGACCACGCCCGGTTTGGCGGTATGGAGCGTAACATCAATCTGGTTGGCAGAGCGTTGTATCTCAATGCGAGCCACACCAGCGTTTGCGAGACGCAGGCCCACCATTTTGCGTATTTTGGCGTCTTCTTGCACCAGTTCGGTGTAGTTGCGGTCCGCATACCACCGCGACTGCCAATCTTTAATTACCCCTAATCTAAACCCTACCGGGTGGACTTTACGTCCCATTAGTTCCCCCTTTGAAATTATGAAGTAAGAGTTATGAATTATGAAGTTCGCACCTCACTTCATAATTCTTACTTCATAATTCTTATTTTATCAGTACGCTTCCTCTACTATCACTGTGATGTGGCTCGTGCGCTTGAGTATGGGCGACGCCATGCCACGAGCGCGGGCGCGGAACCGCTTGAAGGTCGGGCCTTCGTCGGCGTAGATGCGCTTGATCCACAGGTCTTCGGGGGCCATCTGGAAGTTGTTTTCGGCGTTGGCGGCTGCGCTCTTCACGACGTTCAATATCTCGTTAGCCGCGCCCTGCGGCAGGAACCGCAAGATCGCCATCGCCTCATCAACTCTCTTACCCCGAACCGCGTCCATCACGAGTCGCACCTTCTGCGGCGACCGTCGGACGAATTTGGCTGTTGCTCTTACTTCCATGCTTACCCTCGTTACGTATTGCGTATTGCGTATCTCCTTACGCAATACGCAATACAAGTTACTTCAGTCTTGACGATCTCTCAGTATGATGACTATGACCCTTGTAAAAGCGGGTCAGGGCGAACTCGCCGAGCTTGTGGCCTACCATGTTCTCGGTGATGTACACCGGGATATGTCGGCGACCATCATGCACGCCGATGGTGTGTCCCACCATATCGGGTGAGATGGCGCTGGCGCGCGCCCAACTCTTGATGATGCGCTTCTCGTTCCTGGAGTTCATCTTGAGAATCTTGTCTTCCAGGTTCGCATCTACATACGGTCCTTTTTTCGCAGAACGGGTCATCTTTTCTCCAAAGTATGAATTATGAAATAAGAATTATGAATCGTTTTAGTTCATAATTCATAATTCTTATTTCTTACTTATCGCTCGCCTTTTCCTGCTGCCTGCGGGCCACGTCGGCGACCACGAATAATAAAGCGGTCGGTCCTCTTGTTGTTGCGAGTGCGGTAGCCCTGGGCGGGCTTGCCCCACTTGGTCTGGGGCTGCCCGCCGCGTGGAGCGCGACCTTCGCCGCCACCATGGGGATGGTCACGCGGGTTCATGGCAGCACCACGTACTTCGGGACGCCTTCCCAGCCAGCGCGCTCTACCCGCCTTGCCGATGCGAATATTTCCGTGATCCACGTTGCCTATCTGGCCTATCGTGGCCTGGCAATTTATATGCACCATGCGCACTTCGCCGGAAGGGAGGCGCACCTGGGCGTACTTCTCGTCGCGGGCCATGATCTGGGCTGCCGCGCCCGCGCTACGCACCAACTGCCCACCCTTGCCGATGTTCAACTCTATGTTGTGTATCTGCGTGCCCAGGGGAATGCGGCGCAGAGCCATCGCATTGCCAATCCTGACCTCCGCCTGGTCGCCCGACATGAGGTTATCCCCAACCCGCAGGTTGACGGGAGCAAGAATGTATCGCTTCTCGCCGTCAGCATAGAAGATCAGGGCGATGCGGGCCGAGCGGTTGGGGTCGTATTCGATGGCGGCGACCTTGCCCGGTATATTGAACTTATCGCGCTTGAAATCTATGATGCGGTAGTGCTGTTTGTGCCCACCGCCGCGATGGCGCGTAGTAATGCGGCCCATGTTGTTGCGCCCGCCAGTACTCTTTTGGGCAACCAGCAGCGACTTCTCAGGCTTCTTCTTGGTTATCTCCTCGAAGGTCGACACGCTCATCAAGCGGCGTCCAGGCGAGGTTGGATTGTATTTCTTTACCGGCATCCGTAGCTCCTAATTATGAATTATGAAGTAAGAATTATGAAGATGAGAGTTCATAATTCTTACTTCATAATTGCCGTTAGACTCCCTCAAATATCTCTATCTTGTCACCGGGCGCGAGCGTTACGATGGCTTTCTTCCAGCCGGAGCGATAGCCTCTGAAGCGGGTGCGCTCGCGGCGCAGCTTGCGATGCACGTTCATGGTGTTTACGGCGAGCACCTTCACGTCGAAGGCTGTCTCGACGGCTTCCTTGATCTGTATCTTGTTGGCGTCGGGCGCTACCTCGAAAGTGTAGCGGCCCTGCTGCATCAGGTCGGTGTTGCGCTCGGTTGTAACCGGGCGCACGAGAACGTCATAAAGGTGCGGCATCTTATTCCTCGCTCTTTTCTTCAGCGTATGAGCCATAGGCGTAGGTATCAACTACCTGGCCGTCAGCATCCAGCAGTTCGAGGGCGTCGCCCTTGTCGTTCCAGATGGGCCTCTTGCTATTGAACGAATAGTCGTGGCCGGGCTTGGTATAGACCTGAAGCGAACCACCAGGGGGTAATTCCGTGTCGTCAGCGAAAGTAAACGCCTGTTTTTCGTCGTTCGCGTCCTTGAGTATCCAACCAGCCAGGTTCAGGGCATCGTCGCCTTCGTTGCTGATCTCTACATATTCCTCGCCGGAGTACTGGACATTAGAAATGGTTGCCTGCTTGGAGGCGGTTGCGGCGGGGGAAGCGGCGGTTGCCTTCTGAGGCGGCTCGGCTTCAGCAACGAGCGTAGGCTCGGCGGGCACGTCGGGTTCAACTACTACCTTGGGTACTGTCTTGGGAGCAGGGGTCATGACCTCGGTTGAAGTCGTGCCTTTGAAGCCATGAAAAACGTGCTTGCGGCGGCCACCGCTATTGCCCAGAATGCCGTCAATAACCTCAAGAGAAGCGCGAGGCATTACCAGGTAGGTGTGCTTGAGCATATCAACCACGCTCAACAGGTGGGCGCTTATGGTTTTGACCTTATGCAGGTTGGAGGCTGCCAATTCCAGGTTACCCTGGGTCTCGGCAGTCAAGATGAGGGCAGTGCTGTCGCCAATGTTGAGCTTGCCCATCAGTACGACCATCGCCTTCGTGCGCGGCTCCAACGCCTCGAAGCTGTCAACTACCACTATGCGACCCTCGGAGGCTTTAGAAGAGAGCACGCTGCGTATCGCCAGGCGACGCATCTTGCGCGGCATGTCCTGTTCATACGAGCGCGGGTGGGGACCGAAGACAACGCCACCGTGCCGCCACTGGGGAGAGCGAGTCGAACCCTGGCGGGCGCGTCCCGTGCCCTTCTGTCGCCATGGCTTACGACCGCCGCCACGCACTTCGGCGCGGGTCTTAGTATCGTGCGTGCCCTGCCGCGCGTTGGCCTGCTGGCGAAGCACCGCCTGATGCACCACGGCCGTATTCGGCGCGATGCCGAAGATAGCGTCATCCAACTCTATCTTTTCGACCGCCTCGCCGTCTAAATTGTATACTGTCGCTTGCACTTTCTACTCCCTCACCCTATTTCTTTATCGCCTTGCGAACAATCAACATCCCATTTGTGGGACCGGGGATGGCGCCTTTGATCAAAATAAGGTTGCGGTCGGCGTCTATGGAGACGACCCGCAAGTTCTGAACAGTTACCTGCGCATTGCCCATACGGCCCGCCATTCTCATGCCCTTGTATACGCGGCCTGGCGTGGTGCCTGGGCCGATGGAGCCTGGGGCGCGGGAGCGGTCGGACTGGCCGTGGGTGCGCTTGCCGCCGCGAAAGTTGTGGCGCTTCATGACGCCCGCGAAGCCTTTGCCCTTGCTCGTGCCTATCACGTCCACGATGTCGCCCGCGTTGAACATAGAGACATCTATGCGCTCACCGACCTTGTGCTCGGTGTCGTCCGAGGGGATCTCGCGCAGGTGCTTCACCAGGGGGAGTTTCTTCTTGCGAAGATGTCCGCGTTCGGACTGGGTCAGCTTCCTTTCCTGTGTCTCGCCAAAGCCAAGCTGTAAAGCGTTGTAGCCATCCCTGTCGGTGGTCCTGACCTGGGTGACGATGCAAGGCCCGGCCTCTATCACGGTCACACACGTAGCGGTTCCACCCTCTTCAAATACCTGGGTCATACCCATTTTCTTGCCTAGTAAGCCGTTAGCCATGCTGGTTCTCCTCGCTGGAACGTTGGAACGTTAGAACGTTATTTGATTTCAACGTCTACGCCTGCGGGCAGATTGAGTCGCATTAGGGCGTTGATGGTCTTCTGGGTCGGTTCGAGTATGTCAATCAGGCGCTTGTGCGTGCGAATCTCGAACTGCTCCTGCGAGTCCTTGTCAATGAAGGGCGAGCGTATAACACAGAATTTCTCGATTTTGGTGGGTAGAGGCACGGGGCCTGCTACCTGTGCGCCGGTGCGCTCCGCAGTCTCCACGATCTGCGCCGCCGACTGGTCGAGTATCTTGTGATCGAATGCCTTCAGACGTATGCGTATCTTTTGCTTGGTTGCCATATTTCTTCCTTTGGTTGTCAGTTGTCGCTAATTAGCCTCTACTGCCTGATCAAGCTTGTGAATCACTGATTGCTACAAACAAAAAAGCTGCTCCCCCACCGTACTCGATATCGCGCACGGCGTATGGAAACAGCTCCCATACCTCTCTGTAGTCACCTCAAGGCAACCACACGCCCGTGGCGTGCGTTATACGCTTTTTTATTCGGTTGTGACCTTTGTGGCTCTTTCTACTCTTTTCCTAAAGCGGCGCATAAAGGCGCACAGTACACAATTATATAGTAAGTCGAAATAGGTGTCAAGCGAATTACAAAGGCAGATAGAGAACTCTACCTCCGCATTCGCCTGGCACAGTAGCCCCAACCAAGATCAACATATCCTCTATAGCCTGTCCAACGGGCATTGACGCTCGGATTATGATTACGCCAGGCATTAATTGGCCTTCAGCGATACGCTCATAAGCGAAGGCAGGCATTGTGCTTACGTCATAGGTAATCAGCACACGCCCTTCACTAGCAGCCCACTCCAACACCAGAGGATCATCCAGGCCAAGCAAACCCACGTCTTGCGCCCGTACAATATCAAGATTGGATTGCCTAAGAAGTAGACCGCGAACCAGTTGCCTCTTGATGTTCTCGTCAGCAAGTAGCTTCACTGCTTGGCTTGAAGACGAGCCAACAACTGCGCACGCAATCCCACCTGGCTGTGATGAGCCTCTATTCTGGCCCTCACCTCGTCAGCGTATCTCTGCCGTTCTCTGAGATAATCATCCACCTCGTCCTTGTGATGCAGATAGTAGCCTAACGCGGAGTAGACGTCTCCCAGGTCCAGAGTGGAAAACTCCTCCGCGATTTCTTCGGCAGTCAGGCCATCCAGAAAAGATGCGATTACCAGATCAAAAATGACGCGGGTGTTTCCCACCCGGATTGTGCCTTTTGCATCAACTCGCAACGGTACTGGATCTGTTGCAATTACAGGGGCCATAGTGATAACCCTCTCAGATGAAAGCGTGAAACGTGATGCGTGAAACGTGAATTACGTTTCACGCATCACGTTTCACGCTTTCGCTTTCGCCACCAATTCTTCGGCTACCGAGCGCGGCACTTCCTGGTAGTGGTCGAACTCGAACGAGGACGAGGCGCGGCCCTGGGTCATGGAGCGCAGGTCGGTCGTGTAACCGAACAGGTTAGCCAATGGCACGTAACCGCGCACTACCGTAGCTCCGCCCTTTATCTCGGTCGATTCTACGTGGCCCCTACGGCTGTTCAGGTCGCCTATTACATCGCCCATGAACTGTTCAGACGTCACCACCTCAAGACGCATGATGGGTTCGAGTATGGCGGGCTTACCTTTCTCAAGGGCTTCCTGGAGGGCCAGTGAACCGGCGATCTCGAAAGCCATTTCGTTGGAGTCCACTTCGTGATACGAACCGTCTATGACGGTTGCTCGGATGTCTATCACCGGGTAGCCTGCGCGTCCGCCCGACTCCATCTTCTTCGAGATACCCTTGCCGATGGCAGGTATATACTCCTTTGGTATGTTACCACCCACGACTTTGTTGACGAACTCGAAGCCGCCTCCACGATCCATTGGCTCAAACATCACGACAGCATCGCCAAACATACCGCGACCGCCCGACTGCCTCTTAAAGAGGCCGCGTGCGCGCACGGGCTGGGTGATGGTCTCTTTATAAGCCACCTGGGGCTTGCCGCGATTGGCTTCCACCTTGTACTCGCGGAACATGCGGTCCAGGATAACTTCAAGGTGAAGCTCGCCCATGCCTGAGATGAGTACCTGCCCGGTGTCCTCGTCGGTCCTCACTTTGAAGGTGGGGTCTTCTTCGGCCAGCTTTATGAGGGCGTTATCCATCTTGTCCTGGTCCATCTTGGTTTTCGGCTCGACAGCGATTGAGATGACAGGTTCGGGGAACTTGATCGACTCAAGCACGATAGGCGAAGTAGGGTCGCAGAGCGTATCGCCCGTAAAGGTATCCTTGAGGCCCACTATGGCGGCTATGTCGCCCGCGTACACCTCCTGGATGTCCTCACGGTGGTTGGCGTGCATTTGAAGCAAGCGGCCAATGCGCTCTTTCTTGCCCTTCACACTGTTCAGCAGGAAGGAGCCGGTCGTGGCCCTACCCGAATATACTCGGAAGTATGCGAGGCGGCCCACGTATGGGTCAGCCACGATCTTGAAGACCAACGCGGCGAAGGGCACGTTTTCATCTGTCGGGCGCTCTACCCATTCGTCCGAGCCTGGCTCCAGTCCCTTCACGGGCGGAACCTCTTTCGGGCTGGGTAGGTAGTCAATCACCGCGTCGAGCAGCAGGCGCACGCCTTTGTTCTTGAGAGCCGAGCCGCAAAGCACTGGCACCAGGCGTGAGTCTATCGTCGCACGGCGCATGGCCGCCTTGAGTTCTTCCGGACTTATCTCCTCGCCTTCCAGGTATCGCAGGGTTAGCTCATCATCGCTCTCTACGATAAGCTCGATCATCTTTTCGCGTTGTAGGCGGGCTTCTTCAGTAATATCGGCGGGTATATCCTGCGATTCCACTATACTATCACGGTCATCTGTATATATGTACGCGCGGTTCTCTATGAGGTCTACGATGCCCTTGAAGCTTGACTCAGCGCCGATGGGTATCTGCACGGGCACGGGGATAGCCCCCAACCGCTCTTTTATCATGTCAACACAGCGCCAGAAGGATGCTCCGGTGCGGTCCATCTTGTTGACGAAACAGATGCGAGGCACGTTGTAGCGGTCGGCCTGTCGCCAGACCGTCTCTGATTGCGGCTCAACGCCCGCCACGCCGTCAAAGACGACCACGCCTCCATCGAGTACGCGCAAAGAGCGTTCTACCTCAACGGTGAAGTCAACGTGTCCGGGTGTATCTATTATATTGATGCGGTGATCTTTCCACTCGGCTGTGGTAGCGGCGGCGGTGATAGTGATACCACGCTCGCGCTCTTGCTCCATCCAGTCCATCGTCGCCGAGCCTTCATGCACTTCACCGATCTTGTATATACGGCCTGTATAGTAAAGGATGCGCTCGGTGGTGGTGGTCTTACCAGCGTCAATGTGGGCTATTATGCCTATATTTCTGGTCTTTTCCAGAGGAAAAGCTCTGGGCAATCTTTTTCTCTCCTTAGTCCAAAGTCTCAGGTCCAAAGCCCAAAGTCCGGTTCATGCGACTTTGGACTTTGGATTCTGGATTGGCGACTAAAACCTGTAATGCGAAAATGCTCTATTGGCCTCTGCCATCTTGTGCGTATCTTCGCGGCGTTTGATGGTCGTGCCTACGTTGTTGGCGGCGTCCATCAGTTCGGACGCAAGGCGTTCAGACATACTCTTGCCTGTGCGCTTACGGGCCGCGCCAATGAGCCAGCGCATCGCCAACGACTGGCGGCGGTCGCCTTTGATTTCGACCGGCACCTGATAGGTAGCGCCACCTACGCGACGCGGCTTCACTTCGATAACGGGCGTAGCGTTGCGCATCGCCTGCTCGAATACTTCGATACCGGGGCGCTTGGCGCGACGCTCTAGTTCTTCGATTGTATTGTAGACAATACGCTCCGACGTGCCTTTCTTGCCGCGCATCATCATCTTATTGATGAACCTCGACACTACAAGGCTGTTGTAGCGCGCATCGGGCAAAAGTTCATGCTTATCGTATCTACCTCGTCTGGGCATCCTTTAAGTTCCTCCAAAACTGAATCTAACGCACAAAATAAGAGAACCCGTCCACTCGCCGCCTGCTGATCCGTTCTACGTCGCACACGGCGTGGGGAATCTGGTTCCCATACTTGTAGCCACCTTTGTAAGGTAACCACACGCCCGTGGACGTGCGTTATACGCTCTTTTTAGGGTGAGGGAGTAGGGTGAGGGAATAGTTCTTATCCTATTCCCTCACCTTACTCCCTCACCCCTACTTCTTCCCGCCCTTTGCCTTCGCGGGGTTCTTCGCGCCGTACTTGGAGCGGCCTCGCTTGCGGTCTTTCACGCCCTGGGCGTCGAGGGTTCCACGTATGATATGGTAGCGCACGCCGGGCAGGTCTTTCACGCGGCCCCCACGGATAAGCACTACCGAGTGCTCTTGCAGATTGTGGCCCTCGCCTGGTATGTAGGCTGTCACTTCCATGCCGTTGCTGAGGCGCACACGGGCGATCTTGCGCAGCGCAGAGTTTGGCTTCTTCGGTGTTTGTGTCGTCACACGGGTACAAACTCCACGCTTCTGCGGCGACCCTTTGCCACGTCGAGCCGTGTGGGTCCCTGGCTTCATCGTAAAGCGCAGCGCTGGGGCCTTGCTCTTCTTGGTGGACGTGGAGCGTCCCTTGCGCACTAATTGATTAATCGTGGGCATATTTCTCCTCTATCTAAACGCGGCGCACAATCCGCACCGTACAGGATTATATCATACGGGATGAGCAGTGTCAAGCAAAAAGTTGCCTTAAACGGGGTGGATGCAAAGTCGAAAGCCATATGCACCGCAGAGTAACTATGAGCGTGTGCACACCACCCGTGGATGAAAATAGGTCGGTTGCCCCGTAGGGGCGCACGGCCGTGCGCCCCTACCCGCCCTGATCCCTGATCCCAACATTTACATATCAGGCGCAAAGAACGCAGAGAACCAATAATAAATATGGATCCTCTGCGTTCTTTGCGCCTCTGCGGTGACTAAAGATTCGCGCATATAGCGACCGCGCACCAGCCCTATTACCTTGAAAGGGTGAGTTAGTAACTCACCTTACGCAGTCTGGGGACATAAGGTTGGTACAAGGCCGAAAGCTAAGAGGGAAACGAACCCGCTCACCCTTGTCATTCTGAACGAAGTGAAGAATCTCTCCGTGGGCGGGGATACTTGGGTATAAGTGGTTCT
>JBBQIC010000047.1:0-16659 GCA_038324555.1 Chloroflexia bacterium | reverse complement strand
CAAACGGCTGCTTGTCCGACGCCTTTGGCGTTCTTTGGCCGAACCAACTCCACACCTCCTCGGTCTGGGCGGGCGTCCAGCCATAGCTGGCGCCCAGTTCGTCCCAATATTTGCGGTCGTTCTCGGCGAACTGGCGTTCCAACTCTTGGATCTGTGTCTCACTCACTTGCATGAGTACTGCTGGCCGATTATTATTCTGGTCCATATCTACCCTTCTCTATTTTCCCTTGATTATCGGTCCCTGGAAGGACTGCTTATCAAAAGAAAATTCTAAGTCTAGCCTTCGTTTATGTTCACCTGTGGGGCGGGCGTAGTGGTCGTGGTGGTGACCCCGGTGGCGGGCGTCGCGTCCACTGTTACCCCACCGGCGCTCTCGGTGGTCACGGGCGCGTTTATGTTTACTGTACCCGGCGCCTGCACGGGGGCAGCCGTCTGCGTCTGCGTGGTCGTGGTAGTCGTCTGCTCGGTGGTAGCGGCTGGCGCGACCGGTTGGGCATTGCTGACCGTTTGCTGTGTAGTAGTAACTCTGTCAACCATTTGTGTATTCTCCTTTCTGAAAACCAGAGGTTATGCTACGTAGAATTGCATAATACGTGCCACCATTGATGAGCTAGCGTCCTAGAACAGCCTGGCCCCCAGTGCCACTTCCCTTTCCGGTTGTACGAGTATAACCGTGCCCTGGCGCGCAGTCCCCTCCGCAGGCACGCCCAACACCAACACTTCCGAGGGGAAACCGGCTATCCTCCTGGGTGGGAAGTTCACCACTCCCAGTATTAGCCGCCCAATCAGTTCTTCTGCTGTATAGTGCGCCGTTAGCTGTGCGATGGACCGCTTGATTCCTATTGGCCCGAAGTCAATTGTCAACTTATAGGAAGGCTTGCGGGCCTCTGGGAAGGGTTCGCAGGCCGTAATACGCCCGACCCTTATATCTACGAGGTCGAAATCGTCAATGGTTATTTGTTTTTGCGCTTGGTTTAGTGGGTGGTCCATACGTCTCCTCGTTGTCTTGAGTGTGTAAATGTTTCGTTTTGCCTTGATAAGCGAGCAAATTGCAGAATCGTGAGATATTATGTCGCCAGTTACCCAGTATGATATACCATGCACTAAATGTTGTGGAAAAGTTATCCACACTTCCCCAAATCCACTAAATATTGTGTATAACTGATTGACAGACAATCTTGAAGATGATATACTAAATGTTGGGTATGCTAATTGCCATATACAACATATGGTAGTTTCTGACCACTAAACAAGCACGAACAAAAGGCTAAAAATCTATATGAAGTGTCCTTACTGCCACCAAGAAGACACCCAGGTCACCGACAGTCGTCTCACCGAAGACG
The DNA here is from genome assembly GCA_038324555.1 of Chloroflexia bacterium. Classification (GTDB taxonomy): domain Bacteria; phylum Chloroflexota; class Chloroflexia; order QHBQ01; family JADMIH01; genus JADMIH01. The sequence continues at coordinate 15,316 of JBBQIC010000047.1, read as the reverse complement.
GCGCGGCGGTCAAGCGTCGCCGACGGTGCAAGCACTGTAGCAGGCGTTTCACTACCTACGAGCGAGTGGAGCGCATCGGTCTCACGGTGGTCAAAAAGGACAACACCCGCGAAGAGTATAACCGCGACAAGCTCTATAAGAGCCTCGCGGTCGCAAGTACCAAGCGCCCAGTGCCCGCCGACAAACTCGATGAAGCTATCAACGAAATCGAAGCGCAACTCTTCCGGTTGGGAGTCTCAGAAGTCCCTTCAACTAGCATCGGCGAACTGGTCATGCAAAAGCTGAGGGAGCTTGATGAAGTAGCCTACATACGTTTTGCGTCAGTGTACCGTAACTTCGCAGACCTCGAGGAGATGCGAGAGGAGATGGAGGGCCTCTCTGGGGGCCAAATACCGGAGCGAACCGCGTTAGAACGTTAGAACGTTCCAACGCCAAAAGGAGCTTATTATGCACATACCGCGACACTTTACGAAGAGCGACGATCCATACACTGGAATAAATTTCGTACCTCGCACGTCTAAAATCAGCAATACTGACGGCACGGTGGTCTTCAAGACCGAGGACGTAATGGTTCCCGACGGCTGGTCACAGGTGGCGACCGATATTCTGGCGCAGAAGTATTTTCGCCGCGCCGGTATAGCCGCCGTCCTCAAGAAAGTACACGAAGATGGAGTGCCCAAATGGCTGTGGCGCTCGGAGCCTGACGAAAAGGCTCTGGCAAAACTGCCCGAAGGCACGCCTAGTTACGGCAGCGAAACGGACTCCCACCAGGTGTTCCATCGGCTCGCGGGCTGCTGGACCTACTGGGGCTGGAAGGGCAGCTATTTCACCTCCGAAGAGGACGCCAAAGCATTCTATGACGAAATGTGCTTCATGCTCGCCACCCAGCGCGCCGCGCCGAACTCGCCGCAGTGGTTCAACACCGGCCTGCATTGGGCCTACGGCATAACCGGCCCTGCGCAAGGGCATTATTATAGTGACATGAAGGATGGCACGCTCCACAAGTCTACCAATGCTTACGAGCGGCCCCAACCCTCGGCCTGCTTTATCCAATCTGTGAACGACGACCTGGTGAACCCGGGCGGCATCATGGACCTGTGGGTGCGCGAAGCACGCATCTTTAAATTTGGATCTGGTACAGGCTCGAATTTCTCCGCCGTGCGTGGCGAACAGGAAGCCCTATCAGGTGGCGGCAAATCCAGCGGCCTTATCTCCTTCCTCAAGATAGGCGACCGGGCTGCGGGCGCTATCAAATCGGGCGGGACCACGCGCCGCGCCGCCAAGATGGTCATCGTGGACATTGACCACCCCGACATCGAGAAGTTTATAGACTGGAAGGTGGCCGAGGAGCAGAAAGTGGCCGCGCTGGTCGCAGGCTCCATCCTCTGCCGCAAGCACCTCAACCTAGTCATGCAGGCGTGGCACAAAAAAGAGGACGCCACAGAAAACGACAAACTCTCGTTTGAGAAAGCCTACAAGAAAACCGTGCGTGAGGCTCGCAACAGTGGCGTGCCGGAAGGACTCCTGGCTCGCGCCCTGGGTTTGGCAGAGCAAGGCGAAAAGACCTTTGACTTCCCCATCTACGACGTAGACTGGGAGGGCGAGGCCTACTTCACGGTGTCCGGGCAGAACGCCAACAACTCCGTGCGCATGTCCAACAGTTTCATAGATGCAGTGCAAAAGGACAAGGATTGGGACCTCATACGCCGCACCGACCGCAAGCCAAGCAAGACCATACGGGCTAGAGAGCTATGGGACCGCATAGGCAAAGCAGCCTGGGCAAGCGCCGACCCCGGTGTGCAGTTTGATACTACTATCAATGAGTGGCATACTTGTCCTAATGATGGTAGCATAAATGCGAGTAATCCGTGTGCAGAATACATGTTCCTGGATAATACCTCATGCAATTTAAGTTCGCTTAATTTGCTACATTTCCTAACTGATGACCCCAACAACATCCTGGACATCCCCGCCTACCGCCACGCCATCCGCCTATGGACGGTGGTGCTCGAAATAAGCGTGGCTATGGCGCAGTATCCGAGTGAGGAGATAGCCCGCCGCTCATATGACTACCGCACGCTTGGCCTCGGCTATGCCAACCTGGGCGCGATGCTCATGCAACTCGGCATACCCTACGACTCGCCGCGTGCCTATGCTTTGTGTGGCGCAATCACGGCCATTATGACGGGCGGCTCCTACGCAGCTTCAGCTGAAATAGCCTCTGAACTTGGAGCGTTCAGCCGCTACGAAGCTAACCGAGAGTCGATGCTCCGTGTCATACGCAACCACCGCCGCGCCGCTTATAACGCCACCGACTCCGACTACGAGGGCCTGACGATCAAGCCCGCCGGTATCTCGCCCGCCAACTGCCCGTCCGGCCTGCTGGCTGCGGCGAAAGAGGCGTGGGACGAAGCCCTGGAAAAGGGCGAGAAGTTTGGCTATCGCAATGCTCAGGTCAGTGTGATCGCGCCCACGGGGACTATTTCCCTCGTCATGGACTGCGACACCACAGGCATCGAACCGGACTTCGCGCTCGTCAAGTTCAAGAAGCTTGCTGGTGGCGGCTACTTCAAGATCATCAACCAATCGGTTCCACCCGCGCTACGTAATCTCGGCTATGCCGAAGAAGAGATAAAAGAGATCGTGGCTTACTGCGTGGGGCATGGCACACTGGCAGGCTCGCCCGCCATTGACCCGGACGCTCTCAAGGTGAAGGGTTTCGACGACGCAGCAATAGCCCGGCTAGAAGCCGCGCTGCCATCTGCCTTCGAGCTACAATACGCATTTAGTCCGTTCGTGTTAGGCGAGGACTTCTGCCGCGAGCAACTCCACCTGAGCGACGAGCAAATAGACAGCCGCGAAGGTATCCTGCCGCACCTAGGTTTCAGCAGGGCCGAAATCGCCGCCGCGAACGACTACGTCTGCGGCACCATGACGGTCGAGGGCGCGCCGTACCTCAAGCCCGAACACCTGCCCGTCTTCGACTGCGCCAACCGATGTGGGCGCAGGGGCACACGCTACCTCAGCCCGTCTTCGCACATTCACATGATGGCTGCCGCCCAACCTTTTATTAGTGGTGCGATATCGAAGACGATAAACATGCCCACCAACACCACCATCAGCGATGTCGAAGACGTGTACATGAAGTCGTGGCGCTTGATGCTCAAGGCGGTGGCTATCTACCGCGACGGCTCCAAACTCAGCCAGCCTCTCAACAGCCTCGGTTACGAAGACGAGGAAGAAGAAGAGGAGGGGCAGGAATTCGAGGGCATACCAGTCTCCCGCCGCGTTATGCAGCTCGCCTTCGCGGGGGCCGAAGACACTATGCGCGAGGTGCGCCGCTACAAACTGCCCAACCGCCGCACCGGCTACACCCAGAAGGCCACCATCACGGGCCACAACATCTATGTGCGCACGGGCGAGTACGTGGACGGTCGCCTGGGCGAGATATTCATAGACATGCACAAGGAGGGCGCGGCTTTCCGCTCGGTAATGAACTGCTTTGCTATAGCCGTCTCTCTCGGCCTACAATATGGCGTGCCCCTGGACGAATACGTGGACGCATTTGTGTATACGCGCTTCGAGCCAAGTGGCCGCGTGACAGGCAACGACCACATCAAGATGGCTACTTCGGTGATAGATTATGTGTTCCGCGAGCTTGCCATCTGCTACCTCGAACGCCTCGACCTGGCCCACCTGCCCGAAGGCCACGAAGCGAGCCGGGCCGACTCGGTCCAGAACCTTGAAGGCGACGGAGGCGAGCAGCAGGCTGCTCCAGTCAGGCCCACACTCAACATCGGCCCCGCTGCCCTGACCAATCCATCGCCACACTTTGAGTCACCCGCACACACCAACGGTAATGGCAACGGCAATGGTAATGGTCATAATGGCAACGGCAGCAGCCACGCATACACCAACGGCCATGTGGACGCATCCGCAGCTACACCTCAGACAGCCGTAGTCGCTCGTCCAGATATGACCGTGCGTGAGCAGATGGCCGAGGCTCGCCTCAAAGGCTATGAAGGGGAAAGCTGCTCCGAATGCGGCCAGTTCACGATGGTGCGCAACGGCACTTGCCTAAAGTGCGCCAGTTGCGGGTCAACGAGCGGATGTAGTTAGAAGCTATCTCAAAAATAGTCTTGGCGGGTGTAAGGGCGCACGGCCGTGCGCCCCTACGGGTTGTCCAGGTTTGGGGTTGGGTAGGGGCGCACGACCGTGCGCCCCTACGGGGTTGTCCAGGGTTTTGAGATGACTTCTAATTACTTAGCCAAGATGTAAATTTTATTAGGGTTGGTGGGAAGGGCATTTCCTACCAACCCTACGTCTTTTACCCCTTCTCTTTTATCCTCCCCAGCACAGATTATTCTCCACCCCTTAACGCCACCCATCGAGTGTCTTACAGTGTTGCTAGGGCTTATTGTCTTGCTGTAATCTCTCCCCCTATACTGGTCATAAGTCCGCTATACATGGCGGTGTCATAGAGCTACCGAGCCAGCATTATTAATGGTAGCTGCTCAATATAGTAACTCACGTTACGCAGTCGATTAGCAAAGTTGTCGCAGGGTCGAAAGCAAAACTATGAGAGCAACAAACCCACTCAGTTGTGTCATTCTGAGCCGCAGCTAAGAATCACTACGCGGTCGTGAGCGTTAGGAATAGGGATTGGGATAGCAGTACTGATGCTGATCCTCAGACGGGTTGGTAAGGAGAGTGATTCTTCGCTGCGGCTCAGAATGACACGGCTGAGTGGATCCTTTTCCTTCTAGCGCCCGCGTAACTTGAGATAGCAAGCGTAAATGCGCTATAGAAAGCGGCAGATTTCCCGTGCGCTCAAAACCAACGTAATTCGGTTACAGTCGAAATTACGGCCACATACTTACTTTGCACTAACACTATGTTTACTTTCGCAATACAGTCACTGGATTGGATAAAAAATGGACATGCTCATTTCTTTGTGCTGTTCTTTCTGTGGGTCTGGTTCGTCTGGGGAAGCAAGGCCCTGTTCGCACGCCTTTACAAGCCGTTCACTGGGCAATACCGGACCACGACATCGGTCATCATCCCTGTAGTAGACGAAGTTGAAGGCCTCTTCGGGGAAGCCTTGCGGCGCATTGTCGAGCAGCGCCCCGACGAAATCATAGTAGTCATAAACGGCCAGCGCAACCTGGCGCTCGAAGCCATATGCGAGGAGTTCGCGCCCGCCGTCCATTGTCTGTGGACGCCTCACCCCGGCAAGCGTAATGCCCTGAGAATGGCTATCCAGAGGGCCAAAGGCGAGATCTCGGTACTGGTGGACTCGGATACCCTATGGTGCGAAGACACGCTTGAAGAGCTGCTCAAACCCTTTGCCAACAAGAAGGTTGGCGGCGTAACCACTCACCAGAAGATATTCGCGCCTGAGCGTAACTGGTTGACCCGCTTCGCCGACTGGATGGAAGACATACGGACCACATACTCCATGCCCTCCCAGAGCGTCTTGGGGCAGGTGGGTTGCCTTCCTGGCAGGACTATAGCTTTTCGCACATGCATACTAAAATGGGCCTTACCAGACTTCATGACGGAGACTTTCCTGGGCGTCCACATGGAGGTCAGCGACGACCGTTCCCTGACGAACTACACCCTGAAGTACGGCTTTCGCACCGTGTACCAGCGAACCAGCGTTGTGTACACCGACGCGCCCACGGACATCAAGACGTTCATTCGCCAGCAATTCAGGTGGAGTAAAGGCAGCCAGTATAATACCCTCAAAATGTGGGGCTGGATGCTGACCCACACGCCTTTGCTGCTCCTGCACTTCACAGCCGATATAGTATCGCCTTTCTTCCTGGTCGGAGTGTTCGCCAACGCGGGTTGGCGGTTTGCCACCAACACGGCCAGGACGCCGATCCTGGCGGGGACGCCGCTATCCAGCTTCTGGGTGCAACTTTCTCTGGGCGTGGTGGGCGCTATAATCAGCATCGGCATTCGCCAGGTTCCCCATTTCCGCAAGGCGCCCAGAGACGTGATGCTACTTCCTCTTTTCGTAATAGCGTTGACCGTCCTGATGACGCCGATCCGCATCTGGGGCTTTATAATGTGCGCCATCGACTCCGGCTGGGGAACGCGCCCGAACGCATACCGTGGAGTTGTGGGCAGCGCGGATCTTCCCCCGGCACCCACTCGAACAAGGCTAGTCCCGGTTTATAACAACGGAATAGACCGAGTTGAGCGCCACAATGAATACGATAGGGCTTACGCAGAGACGATAGACGACGGACGATAGACAATGTCTATTTTGCGTAAGTCCTGTACGATAGGGCTGCCAGAGGGGGTACGCTCGTATCAACCTCAGCCTTGGAGGTCAAAGAGTAAAGTTATGCTTAGAAGGATCCCTTCCCTGGTTGGTTTAGTCATGCTACTGTCCGCAGTCCTGGCAGGCCCGGCGCTAGAGGCATCAAGCGAAACTCCCGTTGGCGCGAAGCTGCCACGCATTCCCAATCCGCCTTTCACCTTCGGTCTGCACGTCAAAGACGACAGCTTCTATGAACTTGCCAGAGCCGAGCAGCAACTGGGGCGCAAAGCCGACCTGTTCTTGCAATTCGGCACAATAGAGGGCCGCTTCAACACCGCTCGCACCCAGCAACTGGTAAACAACGGCTACTTGGTCGTCCAGACCCTCGAATTCTGGGAGAAGAAGACGCCCGACCCACGATTCAGCCTCCGGCGCATTTCTGGTGGCGCGTTTGATAAGGAGATTGACCGCTGGGCACAAGACCTGAAAGCCTTCGGGCAACCCATCGTCCTGCGGCCCCTCCACGAGCCTAACGGAGCCTGGTACCCCTGGGGACTATACGCCGGGAAGAGTTACGTTGAAGACTTTGTGCCCGCTTGGCGTCACCTGGTAGACAGGTTCCGCATGGCAGGCGCGAGCAACGTGCGTTTCGAGTTGTGCTTTGCGCGTTTCAACCCTGATATAGAAGGCAAAGCGAAGAAGGGCAAGACTCAGGACTTCAACCCCTGGGCCAGCCTATGGCCCGGCGATGCCTACGTGGACATAATAGGCATAGATATATTCAACCGCCCGCCGGCGAACAGCAATAGCTGGCAGACCTTCGACCAGCTATTCGCCGAGAGCTACCAACAGGCAGCCGCGCTATCCAACAAGCCCATCTGGATACAGGAAATGGCCTCCACCGGACTGGGAGGGGATAAAGCAACCTGGATAGCGGATGCATTCAGGGGCCTCAAGACAAAATATCCGCGAGTCGCCTCTGTAACCTGGTTCAACTACTCTGCCCAGAAGGACACCGACTGGCGCTTCGACCAGACCCCCGCGTCACTGCAAGCATTTAGGTCCGCGCTCAAGCGGTAGAGTGAAACGTGAAACGTGATGCGTGAAACGTGATTATCGTAATTCACGCATCACGTTTCACCATCTCGGCCACGCAGCAACCGCTTCGGCGCGCAGTCTAGTGTAGCTACTGTAGCGGGCGTGGTCTATTTCGCCCTGGTCTACGGCCATCCGAATCGCACAGCCTGGTTCGGACAGGTGGACACAGTCGCTGAAGCGGCACTCTCCCAAATAGGGGCGGAATTCGGGGAAGCAGTGTGGTAATTCGGTGGGGGGTATCATCCACAGTCCTAACTCGCGCAAGCCTGCGGTGTCCGCAACGGAGGCGGCGTCGGGCAGCCTTATAAGCAGGCCGCCTACTGTAGTGTGGCGGCCCGTGCCGTATGCCTCGCTTACTTGGCCCACTTTGAGGTCCAGGAACGGGTAGAGGGAGTTCAACAGGCTTGATTTGCCTACGCCAGACGGCCCCACAAAGACCGACTCCTTGCCTTCTAGAGAGTGGCGCACTTCTTCGAGACCTTCGCCCGTGCGCACGCTGGTGTAATGAACTTTGTATCCGGCCTTTTGGTACGGAGCGAATACAGGCTCTACTTCTTCGCTGTCTACAAGGTCTATTTTGTTGATTATGATATGGGCTTCGAGATTATCCTCTTCGGCAACTACCAGGAAGCGGTCGAGCATCATCACATGGGGCGTAGGGTTGGCAGCTGCGAACACCACCATCACCTGATCAACGTTGGCGACAAGCACATCTCGCTTGGGGACCGTACCGGCGGCGCGTCTTGCCAGCACGCTCTTGCGCGGGCGGATCGCGGTAATTACGGGTGTGCCCTGCGCCTCGCTTATCTCTACCCAATCGCCCACGGCAGGAGGCTCGGACTTAAAAAGCTTGCCTCTTATGGGGTATTGGATGCTGCGGTCCTCGACCTGGACGGTCGCCACGTCAGCGTACAAGCGAGTTATTTGCCCCAGGCGGGTGACGGTTTCAGCCAATAGTCATCCTTGAAGACGGACGATGGACGATGGACGATGGACGATGGTTGCCGTCGTCTATCGTCTGCCGAATTGCCATACTCCCATACAAATACAACTTTGAAGGGGGAGCGTCAAGCCAGGCTAACTTGTAAATGTTCAGCCCTATTGCCTCTCCTATGATATACTTTCTCTACCATGTTCACGTACCTGGCAGATAGCAACCGGCTGTGGCGGGTAGGGTTGTTCACGCTCGCACTGTTTACGCTGGCGAAAAGCCTGGTGTGGGTCGCTGTCAACCCGCCGCTCAATTCGGGTGACGAGACGGCCCACCTCATGTATGTAATGCAGCTACACAACACGGGCGCATTGCCGGTGTTCTGGTTCACTCCCGATTGTTCACCTGATAAGGCCAGCACCCCAGCAGACCCCGCTGCTCTGAAACTCATACAGGACAAAGGCTATGCGGTGGTTGTGCCCTTCACCACCGCGCCGTATGAGTCGTATCAGGCTCCGCTCTATTACGTTGCGTGCGCGGTGGCGGCGCTGCCTCTGGCGCGTGACGACGCCCTGGGTGTGCTGTATACAAGCCGTATCGTCTCCTCGTTGCTGGCGGTCGCTACGGTAATTATAAGCGCATTCGCCATACTCGAACTTACTCGGAAACCATGGCTCGCGCTGGGCGGGGCCGCTTTACTCTCCTCTATACCCGTATTTGGATACTTCGGCGGGCTGGCGAGCAACGACAACATGCTCAACCTTTTCGCGGCGGCTACGTCGCTCGCGGCGCTGCGCATAGTACGCTCGCCCAGGACTAGACTGGTACCCGGCAGCATCTTACTCGGCGTACTGGTGGGTGGGGCCACTCTTTCCAAGGCCAGTGGGTTAGGACTTCTGCCTGTGGGACTCCTCGCGCTGGCATTCGGGGTGTCGCTGGCTCGGCAGGACGAAGAGCAGGCAGCCAATAGCCCTTGGAGAGTGTTCTGGGCCGGGCTGAGGACGGCATCGTTCTGGCGGCAAATGCTTGGTCTGGCAGGCCTGTACATGGCGGCGTTTCTGATTGTAGCCGGGTGGTGGCTGGCACGCAACCTGATCGTATATGGCGACCTGACGGCCACCGCGAACCAGATAAAATACGGCTGCTGGTCGGGAGGTGGCACTATCAGCTCTCAGGGCCTGGCAGTTATGCTGCGCTATCTGATGTCCATCGCGCTTATCACGCCATTCAGCTTCCTGGCGACCTTCGGCTGGGGGGACGAGAGCGTGGGCACAACCGTCTATTATGTGGCGATCCTGCCTCTGCTGCTTCTTGATATGTACTTCGCTACGCGGTGGCTTGCAAGGCATGGTAAGACGCTCAAGCCGTTCCAGCAGATGGGTCTGGTAGTGCTGGCTGTGCAAACGGTGATCGTGCTGGCGATCTTCCTGGCTTTCAACTTCACGGTGCAGTATCAGCCGGTGGGACGCTATATCTATATGGCCTTACTGCCTATAACAGGCTTCATGGCTGTTGGATTACTCATGCCTGGGAGCAATCGCAAGTTGAAGAGGGCGCTTATCATTGGCGCGCTAATCGGGTTGACCGCATTGACGGTTGGAGGATATACGTTGGCGGGTACGGGCTGGATGGCTACGCACACAGCGCAAAAGGCGCACGGGTGGGTAACGGAACATACAAGAACCCTGTGAGGAACGACCTGCAACGGAAGACCAGGCTGTATGCACTCGCGCTGTGTTGCGCGATTTTCTTTGGACTTGGCATGCTCAATTCGGCGGTGGGACCTAATCTGCCGGAGATGGCGGCGCGCAACGCAAGCAACCTGGCGACGCTTGGGGCGATATTTACGGCCCTGTTCCTGGGAGGGCTGCTGTCGCAACTGGCAGCCGGATCGCTCAACGACCGCTTTGGCGAACGACCTATGCTGCTGGCGGGGCTGGCACTACCCGCGCTAGGTAATGTAGGTCTTGCGACGAGCCATTGGCTGCCGCTGACCCTAGCATCGGCGTTAGCGTCGGGATTGGGATCGGGGATCATTATCGTCAGCGCCCATGTACTGATTGCCGACGTGTTTGCCGAGCGCAGTGTAGCGACGCTGAACCTGTTGAACGTCTTCTATGGAGTGGGCGCTATCGTCGGGCCAGCGTTTGCAGGCATAGGATTGCGGATATGGGGGACGGCCCAACCACCACTCTGGTTTGGGATTGGACTATACTTGCTGCTCGTCCCATTCGTAGCTCTCCTGCGCATACCGCTACGCAGCCCTCACGCATCACGCATCACGCATCATGCACCATCCATATACTACTCTCCGTTACTGTGGGCGCTCGGCGCGCTGCTGTTGGTATACGTAGGCACGGAGGTTGGCGTCGGTGGTTGGGCGATAACCTATGTGGACCGCACTACGGCGCTTGGCAGCGAGGTGGGGGCGATAATAACCTCCGGCTTCTGGTTGGCGCTGACGAGCGGGCGTATACTCGGCGCTCTGCTTGGCACTCGGCTGGGTTCGATGACGCTTCTGTTGGTGAGCGCGGTTGGGGGCCTCGCAGGTGGGTTGCTGCTGGCGTCGAGCACAGGCAACGCTGCTGTGACGATAGCTGCTATGCTCCTGTTGGGGCTTTGCTTTGGGCCGGTCTTTCCAACTATTATGGCTATCACGAACGGGTCGTTCCGCAGCGCGCCGGGCAGGGCGACCAGCGTGGTGGCGTCGCTTGGGAGCGCAGGCGGCATGGTTCTCCCCTGGCTGCAAGGGGTGTTGCTCGTGCAGGTCAGCCCATCTGCCAGCGTGCAGCAGGTGGGGATAAGCACGCTGGGGATGTTGGGGTTGTATGGGGTGGTTAGGATGCTTGTTGCAAGGATACCTACTCACGATTTCTTCACGCACAAAGCGTTAGACCAGTTGATCGCCGAGCAGGGCACAAAGCCAGTTGCCGATATCAACGCCTTACATGGTGATTTCTGGCCGGAAGGTGAAAGCGCTGAGGAGTTCGTAGCGCAGGTGCGTGCCTGGCGAGAGGAGCGGGATTCTGGTGATAGGAAGTGAAGAGGAATACAGCCTCTTACAATATACCCGGCTTGGTGCGCCATTGCAAATATTCGTTCAGATTCCGATATGGCACGCTCGAGTCGATAGCGCGTGCCATATCGCGTGTCAGGTAATTCATCCAGTAATCATCAAAGACATGCTTACCATAAGGGGCAAATAGACCATTACCGGAGACAAGGGATGGTATACTCTTTATTGAACCGATATTCTTTGTGTTGCCGCTTCCTGGTTGATCGCTGGCAATTCGCCATTTCTCCTGCAGTACGAAGGTAAAGTCTTTGACAACTGATATTATATTGTGAAGTTCCTCAAGAGAATAGATCCGTCGCTCATCAGGAATTTCGGAACTTCGGCTGTAGATGATGCCTAGCACGAAATGTTTGGCGTATTGTTCATACGGAAAGCTAATATTCTTCGTTGAGCTTCGCTGGCGGAAATAGCCAGTAAATGCACCCAGCGTGAAGCCATTGACCATTTCAGGGCCTATACGGTACGTGCTCTTCAAATCGAGCGCGATCTTCGTGCCGTCAGGCGCAATGAAGGTAGTATCAGGATAGTAATTTTGGTAATCGCCCAGCACCATGACGTAGCCAAGTTCAGCAGCAAATTTCGACAAGATTGGGAAAAGCATCAGCTCGATAATCTTGGACGCAACCTTCGTGTCTATAGAAATCGTGTATATATTTCTGCGAATATCAATGAAGCCTTTGACCGTCCACTCGCCTTTATCTGTAGAGAGTATACGTTGGAAATCATCCAGATATGAAAGCAAATCATCACGGAAAGTCTCCGTATTCACAAGGCGCTCCTAACTCTCGGTCCCTATAATGAGGATTTCTTTCGACTGCGTATTTGTAGATAGAACGTATTTATATTGCCCATAATGTTCGACACGCACATGGCGCTTATATTTTCGGAGCAAACCAACCAGATCAGATTCCGAGGGAATACCGTCACTACGATATGAAACTACGATAGTACTATCCTGATAACGTTGGAAGACCCTGTCAAAGGCAGAATGTATACGCCGCCTATCTGTCCACTCCGAAGGCTGGCGCTTCAGGCGCCGATGCTTTGTTCGCTGGTCTATATGATTTACCCATTCATTGTACATCGTTAGTCCTTCTAAGAAGTGGTAAAATTCCAGGTAATCCACTCCTACGCCTCGCCCAGAGATGTACGGCGGATCTATGTATACAAGGTCATAACTTCCGGGCACGGTTAGGGCATCATTGTTCAAAGCATGGTTTCCTTGTCCATTGTCAAATACGCTATTGTTAACCTCATAAGCGAAAATACGAAACCACTCCTCAAAAGAGGTATCCCAGGTTGTTTTGTTCCCGAAGGTGCGCTCCACATCAGCAAAGCGTATATATAGGTTCTTACGATGAAACAAGTTGTAGGGACGTTTGATGATACACGCCTGGCACAATGCAAAAAATGCTAGAGAACGTTTGTAAGGGTGGGTCAGTTGGCTTATGTTGGTAATGGTTTGATCTATCCACGCGTTTTCCTCATCTGTGAAATAAATATCCGAAAAGGTTTCCTGGACGAAGTACGGGTAGGTTAGCTCTTTGTGAGGGGTCAAAATCCACTCTATTTCTTCCAGGCTCAGTCGAACCTGGCTGTTCTCAATCAAAGCCAAACCAAATTCATAGTTGAAATGCAATAAATCGTTGTATGTAACTGCCTTCCCTTCTTGCTTCAGACGGTAAGCTACAGCGCCCGTTCCGCCAAAGGCATCCAGGCAGGTTCTAAAGTCCAACCCGCCAATCTGCCTCCATATCCAATCGGCCAGTTTCGCCTTACTGCCTTGATAGCGTGTTGATGGGAACTGCGTAGTTAAATCTGGAAGTAGAGGCTGTTGGTAAGCTGTTCCGACTTTGGGCAATGCAAATATCCTCCTACGAAACTCCCATTCCTGAATGTATGATGTAAGTCTTCCAGGTCTTCGTGAACAGGTACTATTCTGTAATCTACCCGCACATTATACGCGAAAAGGTACTTGATTGTGCCCAAATGCCCATCTGTTCCAACAGAACCGCAAGGAGTATAATACGAACAGGACCCATCACCACTGCACCTTCAAATCGGCTGGCCTCCGTCCTTCGGACCCCTTAGCTAGTGATCGCCGCACAGTCGCGCCACTTGGGTGGACGAGGCAGGAGCCTGCGGGGAGGAATGATTATGGCCGTTGATATACATTTATCCGAGTTGCGGGTAGTAGCCGCAAATGATACGACCGTTCTGGACCTTGATGCGCTCCAGGGGCTATGGACCAGCGAACAGTATCTGCGCATCACCGATAACAACAATTGGTTGCTCGAATTCACAGACGGTAAACTTGAAGTCTTGCCCATGCCTACCGAACAGCATCAGGCAATCGTGGGGTTTCTATATGTTACGCTACTTGCATTTCTACAGAGGCACAGAGGGAAGGTGTTTTTCGCCCCTCTGCGAATGCAAGTCCGTGAGGGGAAATTCCGGGAGCCGGACCTGTTATTATTGCTCGATGCCCAGGACCCCCGGCGGCAGAATGCTTACTGGTTGGGCGCTGATATGGTGGTGGAGATTGTTAGCCCGGACAACCCTGAGCGTGATATCGTCGTGAAGCGAGGCGATTACGCGGAGGCCCATATCCCCGAATACTGGATTGTAAATCCCGAAGACCAAACCATCACAGTGCTGCGGCTAGACGGGGACCGGTATGTTGAGCACGGGGTGTTTCGGCGTGGCGAGACAGTGACCTCCGTCCTGCTAGAGGGTTTCTCTGTGCCCGTGAGCGATATCCTGGACGCGCGCTGAGGTGGCTGTACTATTTGTGTTGGGGTAATAGAAGAGGCTATAGTGCAGGGTAAGACCTGGCTAAAGGAAGTGTGATGAGTTGCGTAATTTATATGCAGCAGTGCTCAACAATAATCCTGCTCTCGATGAGGAAATGAGAGCACTTGAGGAGATGGAGAAAGCTGGGGCAGGGGCCGAGCAAGTCGCACAAAGGGCAGCTGAGTTGAGGAACAAACTGCAACTTATCATTGATAACGGTACCGCCTCGTCAGAGTTGACCAGTCAGAGTATTCGAGACAAGCTCTACAAATACCTGTTGAATCCCAACCATGAGTTGGGTAAGGACAAAGCGGAATGGTTCAAGCAAGCCCTAAGCTACAGTAGGACTAACATGGAAGCTCTGGAACGCCAGATAGCATTCGATCCAACGAGGGCCGTTCAGACTACTGTGACTCAGTTTGGCACGAAATTCGATCAAACAATAAGCATCATTGGGGCGAATGGCAGAAGCATAAATGTAGTTTTCAGTTGGATACGAACCCATGATGGGGTTATACGATTGATAACAGGGGTACCAACAAGGAAAAAGAAATAGGAGGCAGTATGTTTGAAGAATACGAAGTAGTTAGATTGAAGAAGGATATGCCATCCGAGAATCTCAAAGCAGGAACTCGTGGCACTGTGCTTATTGTGTATCCAGATTCTCCGCCAGCTTACGAGGTTGAATTCCTTGATGAGAATGGGAATAGTCTGACCGTGCTAACCTTGGAAGAGGAGGCTATTGAGAAGATCAAGGTGAAAGTGGTATAAAGACAAAAGGAACACCCTGCCCAACCGGACAGGGTGTTCCTCACTAAAGAATCTACTAACCTTCTAACCTTCCAACGCCGCTTAGTCTAGATAATCCTTAAGCCGCTTTGTATCATTCGACGCGCGCAGCTTAGTCAACGCTTCCGCCTCTATCTGGCGGACGCGCTCGCGGGACAGGCCTAGCTCGGCCAGGGTGCGCTTCCCGCTCCTACCAGGCTCGTGTTCTCCTGCGAGGTTCTCTGTATAAGTGTTTGTATAAGTGTTTGTATAAGTGTTTGTATAAGTGTTTGTATAAGTGTTTGTATAAGTGTTTGTATAAGTGTTTGTATAAGTGTTTGTATAAGTGTTTGTATAAGTGTTTGTATAAGTGTTTGTA
>JBBQIC010000046.1:0-16880 GCA_038324555.1 Chloroflexia bacterium | reverse complement strand
GCATGAACCATCTATAATCGTGCCACTTAGGTAGGCAGGAGATAGGCATGAAGATGGTGCTGGCGGTTGTAGCCAATCACGTTGCAGAAGGGTTGACAGATGCTCTGCTGGCTGCGGGCTTCCGCACGACCAGGCTGGCTTCGACGGGTGGCTTCCGGCGAGAAGGCAACACTACAGTCATGGTTGGCGTGGAGGACGAGGACGTTGACCCTGTGATCGCCCTCTTGCGCTCCGGCGCACAGACAATCGGGGCCAAGAAAACGGCGGCTGCCCTGGCCCAGCTTCCTCCTAACGAGACAGGTGGGCGCGGCGCGGTGTTCGTGTTGCCCCTAGAAGGGTATTATCACCTGTAGTGTGTTGATACTGGCCTTACACGTTCGTTGCGTGCGCAAGATCGTAGGGGCAGGTCTCCGTGCCTGCCCTCTCTCCCTACCCCAAGCATCTCGGCAAACCATCAGGGCAAGCACGGAGACCTGCCCCTACGATACTAAATGACTATTGGAGATTCAGTGGCCTCAAATGTGGTGCCATCAAACGACGAGACTGTAGTTCGCCTTACTGACATGGCGTATGGCGGCGACGCTGTGGGCAGGTCGGACGAGGGTATGGCGGTGTTTGCCTGGCCTGGCATCAAAGGCGAGCAAGCCAGGGTACATATTGCCACGCGGCGGACCAACTTGCTCAGGGGTACGGTCGTGGAGGTCCCGGAGCCTTCGCCCCTGCGCGTCGAGCCGCCTTGTCCGTATTTCGGCCCCTGTGGCGGGTGTCAATGGCAGCATATAGCCTACGAGGGGCAGGTCCAGTTCAAGCAGGACATCTTGCGCGACCAACTCACACGAGTCGCGGGTCTAACCGACCTGGACGTGATCATGAAGCCTCCTGTTGCTTCGCCCCATTCGTTCAACTACCGTAACACCTCGCATTTCGCCATTGTCATGCCTGGGCGATCCCTGGGCTACTTCAAGAGAGATACACATCGCGTTATCGCGGTTGAGCGTTGTCCCATCTCGAATGGTGGGATAAACGCCGCCATACCGATAATAAATAGCCTGCTCGCCGAATCGCCGGATGAAGATTTACTGGGGCCAGGGGCGCGGGGCATCATGCGCGTATGGCAGGTGAGCATACGTTCCAGCGAGGCTACAGGACATACGCTCGCTATCTTTCACACGCGAGCGGGGGGAGGAGCAAAACCGCGTAACCGCCGAGGTCATCGCCACGCTCATGTCCCGGCGCGGCCCGAAGGCGGTCCGGCCCCTGAGCCTGAAGCGTCCTCGAATCCCGACGTATCCCTTGCCAGGCGACAGGTGCGCAAGTCTTTGTCCAAACTTCACGGCCAGGAAAACGTCGCCCTGACCGTAGTCGAAGTGATGGAAGACGGCACGGTGAATATGCTCGGCGCTACGCGCGCCGCCGCTACGCTGACCGCCGATGCCGTCGCCGATGTGCTTACCGGCTCTCTGCTCCAGGCACGGAACTCTCGCAGCCAGAATGAAGAAGTGGCAGAAGGCCCGCCGCTTGGCTCGTGGGTGGAAACCCTGGGTGGAAGGCATTACTGGGTAGCGCCGGAAGCCTTCTTTCAAGTAAACACGCCAGCCGCCGAACTTGTACTGTCGGAGGTAATGCAGCATATCCCCGACAAGCCATCGCTGATGGTTGACGCACACGCGGGTGTGGGCACATTCACGCTCGCCGCCGCCCAACGCGCACGTCAAGTGATAGCTTTCGAGCTGAACAGTAGCGCGGTGGCTTCCGGGCGTTGGACCGCTGCTGTTTCTAACATCACAAATGTCGAGTTTCGCCAGGGCCGCGCCGAGACGCTTCTGCCCCGCCTCCAAAGCGCCGAGCAGCCCGACTTGATAGTGCTGGACCCACCACGCTCCGGTTGCCACCCCGATCTGCTAGCCGAAATCCTCCGACGACATATCCCCTTAGCTGTCTACGTGTCGTGCGACCCAAGCACGCTGGCGCGGGACGTGAGGGTGTTGTCGGAGGGCTATACACTCACGTCTGCCCGCGTGATGGACATGTTCCCGCAGACGTTTCATTTGGAGACGGTAGCGGTCTTGCGCAGTATTGCGAAGTAAGACTCAGAGCTTGTTAATGTTGATAAACCTTGTCATTTTTGCCAAAGCGTATCCTGTATGGTATAATGCCAGACAGTGCAGCGTGAACGTGGTTTTCCACAATTCGCTGCGCATTGACGATTTTCACCTTTCTGCTCCGCACAGCGCCGGGGGACTCACACCTCCTCGGATTGAGACGCGAGTGCGCAGTAAGCCCATAGAAAGGAGGTGTGGTTAGTATGGACATGCGCGACTACGAACTGATGTATATCGTGCGCCCTACCGTCTCCGACGACCAATTTCCCTCTGTCGCTGAACGTGTTGACACGATGATCGGCAATCTAGGAGGAGAAGTCGGAGAGAAGGCTCCGTGGGGAAAGCGTCGCCTGGCGTATCCTATCGAGAAGCATGAAGACGGCTACTACATGGTTGCCCAGATAAAACTCGACCCTTCCCGTACACGAGAGCTTGAAGAACAACTTCGTATATACGACGAAGTGATTCGACACGTCCTCATACGTCAGGGAGTATAACTTCTACTGATTACTTCTTACTGCTTACATATTAGACAATTGACCCAACGAAGATAATTTAGCAATGACGAGTGTGCAGAGTTTAGTGTTTGGATGAAAAGGGAGGCCGCAAATGACGCGGGGACTAAATAAAGTTCTTCTTATCGGCAATCTGGGCAGAGACCCGGAGATGAAATACATGCCAAGTGGCACGCCTATGACCAGCTTTTCGGTGGCGGTAAGTCGAAGCTGGCGCACGCCCGAAGGCGAAAACAAAGATGAGACTGAATGGTTCCGAGTTGTCGCCTGGCAAAAGCTTGCCGAAACCTGCAACGAATATCTGCGCAAGGGCAGCAAGGTCTATATTGAAGGGCGTTTGCGGACCTACGAATATCAGGGTCAGGACGGACAGCCTCGACAGTCAGTCGAGGTTGTGGCGAACGAAATGCTAATGCTCGATAGCCGTCAAACCGGCCCGTTGGACCCTGGTGCCAGCTATGGCGCTACCAATGAGCGTCCACCGGCGCGCTCTGGCGCAGCGCCCGCGCCTGCCGCTAGTAGTCCTCGTCCCAATTCCAGCAGCTTTGACGACGATACGGACGCCGACGACATACCGTTCTAATCCAAACCAAGCAGACTCTGAACTCTCGCCTTTCTTGCTTACCTAGTTTTACATAAGGATGGAGAAATGGTTGATCAACCAAATAATGGTAATAACGAAGCTGCTCCCGTAGCCTCGGATAGCGGCAGCGCCCCGGCGCCGAGATCCGAAGAGCAGAACCGCGCTCAGACTAATCTGAGTGGCGGTGGCGAATCGCGTCCAAGTGAAGGCGGGGGAGGCGGCGGCGGCTATCGCCCTGGCGGAGGTAGCGGCGGAGGCTACCAGGGTGGCGGAGGCGGAGGCGGCTACCGTCCAGGCGGGGGTGGCGGCGGAGGCGGCTACCGTCCCGGCGGAGGTGGTGGTGGTGGAGGCTATCGTCCCGGCGGAGGCGGAGGTGGCGGCGGAGGCGGCTACCGAGGAGGTGGCGGTGGGGGTCGCGGTGGCCCAGGTGGCCCTGGTGGCCGCTCGCGCGAACGCTACATACCGCGTCGCCGCGTCTGCGCATTCTGCGTAGACAAAGTGGAGAATATTGATTACAAAGACGTGGCGCGACTGCGTAAATACCTTTCCGAGCGCGCCAAGATCGAGCCGCGCCGCAAGACGAGCACATGCGCGCGCCACCAACGGGCGCTGAGTACTGCCCTCAAGCGCGCCCGCCACATGGCCCTCTTGCCCTATATAGGACCACACTCACGATAGAAGGAGTCGAACCGTATTACGTATTACGTATTACGTGTTGCGTAAGGAATTTATGCAACACGTAATACGTAATACGTAATACGTCATTTTGCCATGGCTAAAAAGAAAAATCTTCAACCAACCGCGCCGGTGATGACGCGAGGCCAGCTATCCAGGGCCGAGCGTGAGCGCAGGCAAATCCGTAATCTTTATACCAGTGTTATAGGCATCGTCGGTCTTGCCCTGGCGATCTTGATTATCGCGGCTGCTTCTACGTTTATCATCAAGCCCAACGAAGCCGTAGCTAGCGTCAATGGAGTCAATATCACCCGCGCGACTTACCAGAAACTGCGGCGCTGGAACTTATACCAATCGCTTATGCAGCAGCAACTGTCCGGAGGCCAGTCTTCAGTCACAACGGTTGATGCGACAGCTCTAAGCGCCGTGAACAACGAGCCGACGCTTGACTCGACTACCGTAAACCAACTCATAGACAGCGAAGTGTTGCGGCAGTCGGCGAAGAGCGATCCAAAGGTGCAAATAACAGCGTCGGACAATGATTTGCGCGCCGACGCTAAGAAGCGCAACCTACCTTCGCCCACGCCTCCCACCACGCCCGCGCCGAACGTAACCAGCACGGCTGTGGTCACTGGCACAACTCATATCACGCCTACTGCTACTTTGACCTTTACGCCAGGCCCGCCTACTCATACAGCCACAGTCACCGCGACCCTGCCCCCAGTGCCGGGCGCTGAGAAGACCGCTGAGGCTATATACTCGCGTGAAATTCAGTCCTATTCGAAGGGTACATCTCCTGATGCGAGTGATAGCGCCTGCCAGGTTGGTTGCCCTAACCTTTCCGAATCGGACTTCCTACATATAGTTATCGAGCCTGGTTACCTGCAAACCTCAGTCACAGATAAGTTGGCGGGTCAGGTCATAACCGAACCGGAGCAGATTCACGCTCAGCATATCCTCACGGATACCGAAGCCGGCGCGAAGAAGATAATCCAGATGCTTGATCAGCACGGACCGGACCCGGACTCGAAGTACTTTACCGAACTTGCCAATACTCAGTCCTCGGAACAGATCAACAACCAGAAGCACGGCCAACCGCTCACCGGCGGCGACCTGGGCTGGTTCCCCAAAGCGAATTCAAGTTTCGTAGACGAGTTCGTGAACGGCGCGTGGCCTGTGAAAGCCGGGGAGTACACCAAGACGGCTGTGAAGTCGAGCTTTGGCTATCACGTAATCAAAGTGCTGGCGCGGGACCCCAAGCGTCCTCTCCCTCAGGACAAGATTGACAGCGCCAAGAGCAAGGTATATACGGACTGGTTTGACGCCAAGAAGAAGGCCGCCAAGACAACCAACAAAGCCCCTGCTGCCGTGGTGCCGACGACGCAGCCCGCAGTAACGGAGCCAACGCAGGCCCCGATTGAGCTAACGCCAGCGTCTGGGACCGTCCCCGCCGGTGCCGCGCCCCCAGGCAACACGCCCGCCTCCGCCGCTCCGCCGTCTGGGATTACGCCCGCTGCTACTCCTCCGACAAAATAGCTGACCGGCTTAATAGCCGGGTAGGGGCGACCCTTGTGGTCGCCCTCTTGCCCTGTTTGCATACCGCTTCGTCTTCGTCTTCGTCTTCGTCAAGAGGGCGACCACAAGGGTCGCCCCTACCCGGCTCCCATAATATGCAGACAGGGCGCGACCACAAGGGCCGCCCATGCGTATCAAGCTAAGGAAAAACGCTGCGCTTTGTGAAGCATCAAGGCCAAAAAGAGGCGGCCTCGTATGCGGAGAGCGCCCGGCAGATAAATCTGCCGGGCGGGGTCGAACCAGCGCCTGCCCCTATCCGGCTCACCAACTCTGAACACTTACAGATTATCGCTTGTGGTATACCCTTACAAAGCTATTGTCACCCATATCTACGGTATAGACCGCATCTGGCGCGGCATAGCCGTATTGAGCCGGGTCGGTGTTGCCGTACAAGATGGCATAGTCATATTTCTGGCTGGGCAGCGCGGGCCGGATGTCGCCTATTACGCCGTCATAGATCGTGGTATAGGGGCAGAAGTACAGGCGGTTGGATCCTATCAAGCGCGGGATTATGGACGTATACAGCCTGCGATTGATGGCGGGTTGGTCGGCCAGCAATACGGAAGAGCCTTCGGGTATGGCGGCGGCCAACCCTGCGAAGCGCAAAGGATCGGGTTTCACCCTGTAGATAACATCACTGAACCCTGGCTCGCCTGTATAGTCCGGGAAGTTCTTGACGGGTTCGAGCCGACCTGCGGGCGCGCTTTCCTTCGTGAGAGCATCTCTCTTTGCCTGGTTGAGCAGTCCATAGGTATGTACTACCAGAAACTTCACGCCTAGCCCCTCGATTATGTCAAGTGTACCGGACGTTGGGAAGCGTCGCATCTCGTAGAAGAGACGGTCGTAACCGCTCGGCACGATATTGGAGCTACCATTGAGCATCGGGCGGTTGTGCGCGAGGCCGTATAGCAGATAGATGGGGTTCGTGTTGATAGGTGTGTCGCCGCTACCTACGGGCAACTCTAAGATGAGGTCGTCCTTGCCGATTATGCTCGCCGCTTCTTCCCCCGCCAACCAACGGTAGACAGGCGGGGCAACAGTCCCGGTCGGAGTGGACGTAGCGCCCGTACCCGATGCAAAGAACTCCGCTAGGACCAGCGCCAACACAGCGGCTGCCACCCCTGAACCCGACCAGGCAACCCCAGGCAAACGGTGGCGCGCCCATAGCTGCAACCTCGCAACGCCGTAGCCCGCGCACACGGCCAGACCAAGCAGAAAGAGCATAGCGAAGCGATGGGGAACCCGTATAGCGTCGAAGCCGGGCACATGCTCGTACAACCATTTGTAAGGCAAGGGGACACCTGTCTGCCCTTGCGCGTAGGAGTCCAGGTTCAGCCAGGGGCCGAAGCTCAATATCAGTCCGGTTAGCGCGACTACCCCAAAGAGCCACGGCCTGCGTGAGGGCGCGATAAATCGCGCCCCTACATCCCTAACTGGCGCGAACAGGCCAAGCCCGGCGAGGAGCAGGGTAACGATGCCTGGATATAGCTCCCGCTCGCTGCTAGTCTGCAAGCCGAAGATACCGACCTGGAAGGGCGTGTAGAGCCAGCTATGCGTAGTGGTCCGCAGCAGGCTCTTTAGCCCGGCGCTCCAATAGCTGACTTCGTCCAGGCCGCGCTGGAAGCCGAACTGGTCCTTAGCATGGACAAAGGGAAGGACAAAGGGTATGAGAACCGCCAGCGCGATAATGCCCGCCACCGCCAGCATCCCCAATGTATTTTGGATTTTGGATTTTGGATTCTAGTGTTGCGCCCCAAAATCCAAGATCCAAAATCCAAAATCAAGAAGAGGCCAAGCAGTATCGCCTCGAAAAAGGCGTAGTATCCGGCGACGAGCGCCTGTATCACGAAGAAGAAGGTGAAGAGAGTCAGGTTGAGCAGACTGCTCCGGCTCACCGCGCTCCGGCCATGTGCGCTCGATTCCAGGAAGCGTATCAAAAAGAAGAGCGCCACCACCATCCACTGCTGCGCACCGAGGCCCAGGTGTCCGTACTGCCCCAGGCGCCAGGGCGAAAAGGTGAAGATAGACCCTGCGACAAGCCCCGCCATGCTGCTGACGGTCAGATGCCGGACGAGCAGCCACATCGCAAAGCCGCTCAGGACGTAGGAGAAAAGATTGAGCACATTGAAGGCGAAGGGCTGGTTTCCGGTAAGCCAGATGATAGGCGCGGCCAATATACCCTGTCCAGTCAGAAGTTCATCAAGAGCCAGGCCGTTATTCAAGGGATAGAATGCCCTCGTTTGGTACAGGTGGAGCGGATCGGTTCGCAACTGCTGGGCGATAGAGCCAATCCGCCAGGTGGAGTCGGCGGCGTCACTCCAGTCGGGGAGAGTGTCTGTCATCCGGGTAACGAGAGGCCATGTGAAAACTATAGAGGCAAGTAGGAAAAAGAGCAGCGCTACCCCGCCAGACAGTCCACTCTTGGCTGCCGGGCGTGCGGTAGGCGCGCTTTCCTGGCCCTGTGATGGCGAGGTTGCGTCGGTCGGCGGGAGTGCTTGTTCGGCCAATTTACTAACAGGTCTCCTGGTGGACGACTTCGCAGAGAGCAGGGTTGGCGCTTGCTGAAAGGTAAACGCAGGCACGCACATTATATCACGGTCCCATCAGGGGACCAAAGATAGGGTGGAAGTAAGTGTTCAGAATAGGGGTGTAGGGTAGGGGCGCACGGCCGTGCGCCCCTACCCTACACCCGCATTTTCATTGTCGGTGGTGGTCCAACGGGTCATGGGTTATTCTGAACACTTACGGGGTGGAAGTAATGGAAAGAAAGCAATAGGGTTGATTAATCAATTCCACCAAAAATTAAGTGTATAATCGCCAAAAATTAAGTGATTCTGCTGATGCGGAGACCGGCTCTTGCCTGTATTATGACATTGGGTTAGAGCCGACTTAATTGTCGGAGCGGCACACCGAACGGGCGGGTAGAAAAGTAGCCCGATTGTTACTTTAAAATACTTGCATATGGAGTATTGACAAACTCATCATCTAGCGGTATGATAGCTACATCCTGTAGGTGCAAAAAAGTAGTATTTCTTGCTTGACCTGGCTTTTTCGTATGCCGATTACACGGGGCAGCAAACAGGAAACTACTAAGCGACCAGGGGTTGATATACGTTCTCCGGTCTAATGGACTGGAGACGTATCGTGGTTTGTAGCTCTACCGCAAAGCAAATATCACGGACGCGATGAAGCTCCGGCTGTAGTTGGACACCTGGCCGGGGTGGAGCCAATGGTGAAATCGACCGTGATATACAGTGGTCGGTTTTTGCTTTACGTGAGGTCGCGGTGCACAGCTTTCAAGAGTGTGGAAATACCCCTAGAGATGGGGCATTTGGTAGTTCAGGATTTTCTTGACGGGAACGGCTCATGGGGATGGGTGATCGTTCCGAAGGAGGGGGAATACGGCTATCTCAGAACTATTGCTAACCTATTTGCTAAACCATGTAGGTCATGCCAGCGTGTAGGTAACTTGCGTCACACATAACCCTGATGAGGAGAAAACTTATGGCAATCCAAAAGAAAACGCACTCCCGTTCGTGGTATTTGGTAGCGATATTAATAACATTGTTGATAGGCGTCGGAGCTATTGCTAGCGGCGCTTTCGCCGCGTCACCAGGCAGTTTGCAGGGAGCCAAAGCCTCTGCGCCCGCGCCAGCCTGCTATCCGCCCCCGGCGGGTATGATGGCCTGGTATCCGCTCGATGAGACCAGTGGCGCCGCCATGCTCGATCTTACCGGCGCATACAACGGCGTCTACAACAATAGCCCCGCGATCAACCTCGGCCAGTATGTGCTCAACAGTCGCCAGTTCAACGGCATTAACCAATGGGGCGAAGCCAACCCCGGACCTGATTTCGGCGCTGGCGACTTCTCCATTGACGCCTGGGTCAACGTCCCGGCAGGGAACAACAGCACCGAGGTTATTGTGGACAAGCGCGACGTAACGCCCATTGGCTACGAGATGTTCGTCTTCAATGGCCGCCTGGGCGTCCAGGTAGCGGATAGCGCAGGTTATGCCAACTATCTTATCAATCCCACCGGCCCGCTGGTCAATGACGGTCAATGGCATTTTGTGGCCGTCGTGGTGCAGCGCAGCCCCTATGTGGTGACATTGCGGGTAGACGCGACCGCCCCCCAGTCCTTCTCGACCACCCCGCACACTGGCAGCGTGACCAACGGCCGAGGATTGCGCGTGGGCCGCCACTGGCCCAATACCGCCGACCCGAGTGATCACTACTTCCTGGGCAGCATAGACGAAGTGGAATTATTCAACCGCGCCCTGGCTTCCACCGAACTAAACTCCATCTTCAATGCACAGACCGCAGGCAAGTGCAAGGTGCCCCCGGCCACGAACACGCCCGTCCCCACGAACACGCCCATCCCCACAGCTACCGTAACCCCTTGCGGGCCTAACTCCAATTATAGTGTCGCCCAAACAATTGGCGCCTATGATTATACCAGTGGCGCCTTAGTGACCGGCTCGCAGTGCGACGACTGCACGGTGAACATCCCATTGCCGTTTAACTTCTACCTGTATGGCGTGCCCTACAGCAGCGTGAACGCCAGTTCCAACGGCAATGTACAGTTCACTACCAGCAATGCCGCTTTCTCTAACAATTGCTTGATAGATGCGACTATGGGTGACGCACTCTTCCCGCATTGGGACGATTTGCGCACTGACCAGACGGGTGGGGGCATCTACACCCAAGTGACCGGGCCGATAGGCAACAGACATTTCTACATAAGGTGGGAGTCTGTCCTTTTTGCTGCCCCGTCTAACCTTGTGCGCTTCCGAGTGGACCTGTACGAGGCCACAGGTGCGAACAACGAAAGCACATTTGCCTTCGATTATGGCGATTTTGTAAGCAACAATGGGGGCGGCGCCACCGTGGGAGTGCAGAAGGGCGCTGGCCCGCAATTCACGCAGTACTCCTGCAACACCGCCGGTACGTTCATTGACAGGGTGCTAACCTTCTCGCAGGCGCCCTGCGCCACCGCCACACCCACTCCCCTAAGAATCCTGTCAATCATCGTCCTCAAGATAAACGACGTGACCGGCAACCCGATACCGGGCTGGCCGATGACGCTTCACCAGGGTCCGTCATGCACGGGGCCTGTACTGCAAACGGGTAACACCGAGAACGACGGCATGTACGACTTCACCGGGCTTGGCCCCGGCGACTATTCGGTAGAAGAAGCCCAGCAGAGCGGGTGGACGCCCGTATCGGGCGCTTGCCAGAACGCCACGCTGACCGGCTTGTCGGGCCTGGCAGGTAACGGTGACACAAAGACGGACGGCAACACCAGACTTATCGCGCCGTCGAAGCCTGCGTCCGCTTCTTCAACACTTTCTACATTTGACTTCAACTTTACCCTTCAGGCGTCCGCGCCTTTGACAACGGCTACTCTGCCACCCAACACCTTAACTAGCACACCTACGCCCAGAATCACTTTCGTCAGCACTGCCACCAGCACTGCCACCTTCATTATCAGCAACACTAGCACCTCGACCCAGGTGTTCGTCACCCTGACGAGTACGCCTACACCGAGTCTAATCACCACCAGCACCAGCACTAATACCCGCACCATCACTGCCACGTCTACGCCTTCCTGCATCTTCCCGCAAGCCGGAAGCGACACCCTCAACACCGCCGCTCAAGTGGTCATTAGCATTACGGGAGTCGGCACCGACACAGTCAATCTCAACGGACCCTCCACCGTGCAGAGGCAGAACCCGTGCGTGGGCTGCGGCCCCGGTGGGCGCACTACCATACAGACCGAGATGGTGTCCATGAACCTGACGGGCAACTCGGGGGTCCTGGGACCTGTCCAGATATACGAATCGCCTTCCCTGGTTTCGGCTGGTCAAATCAGCCAGCAGACGCCTGGAGTGGACTTCCCGGCGGACAGCTTCTTCGATATATTTGTTGAAGTGCAGACCTCTATGGGTGTGCTGCATACCCAAAACCCAGTGCATATGCAGTCGGTGATCAACTGTATACCGCCAATCGGAGGGGTATACATCCCGCCCACCAACCCCGATATACCGTTGTACAACTCGGCTGGGCAAATAGTGGGCTACATACGGCACGCCCAACACCAGGTCCAGGGTACACCCACAGCTACGCCCTCGCCCACACGCACACCATGCGTATTCCCCCCTGCGGGCATTGACACCCTCAACACTATCGCCAACGTGGTCATTAACATAACGGGCGTGGGCACCGACAACGTTACGTTGTCTGGACCGTCCACCGTGCAGAGGCAGAACCCGTGCGTGGGTTGCGGCCCCGGTGGGCGAACTACCATCCAGACCGAAATGATCTCCATGAACCTCACAGGCAGTTCGGCAATACTGGGGCCTGTTACAATACGCGAATCGCCGTCCCTGGTGTCGCCTGGACAAATCAGCGAGCAGACGCCTGGGGTGAACTTCCCGGCGGACAGCTTCTTCGATGTGTTCGTAGAGGTGCAGACTTCTATGGGCCTGTTGCACACCCAGGACCCCATACACATGCAGTCGGTGATCAACTGCATACCGCCCTACGGTTCGATCTACATCCCGCCGACCAACCCGAACATACCATTGTACAACTCGGCTGGGCAGGTGGTCGGATACATACAGCACGCCAACCACCAGATTCCGACGCTTACACCCACACCTTCGCCGACGCCTTGCATCTTCCCGCCTGCGGGCACCGACACTATTAGCACCATCGCTAACGTAACGATAGACATAACCGGAGTAGGCACAGACAACGTTACATTGTCTGGACCGTCCACCGTACAGAGGCAGAACCCGTGCGTGGGTTGCGGCCCTGGCGGGCGCACAACCATCCAGACCGAGATGATTGCCATGAACCTGACGGGTAGCTCAGGGGTGCTCGGGCCTGTTACGATACGCGAGTCTCCGACGCTGGTGTCCGCAGGCCAAATCAGCCAGCAGACGCCAGGCGTGGACTTCCCGGCGGACAGCTTCTTTGATGTGTTCATAGAGGTGCAGACCTCCATGGGAGTGCTGCATACCCAAGACCCCATACACATGCAGTCGGTGATCAACTGCATACCGCCATACGGCTCGATCTACATCCCGCCGACGCAGCCCAACCTGCCGCTTTACAACTCGGCTGGGCAGGTGGTGGGCCACATACAGCACGCCAACCATCAGATACCTACTCGCACCAACACGCCTACAGTCACACCTTCGCGTACACCGTGCGTATTCCCGGCAGCGGGCACTGACACTATCAGCACTCTCGCCAACGTAACTATCAACATCACGGGAGTGGGCACAGACAATGTTACGCTCAACGGCCCATCCACCGTGCAGAGGCAGAACCCGTGCGTGGGTTGCGGTCCAGGAGGACGCACCACCATCCAGACCGAGATGATTGCCATGAATCTGACGGGCAACTCGGCTTTGTTCGGACCTGTTACGATACGCGAGTCTCCGACGTTGGTGTCAGCAGGCCAAATCAGCCAGCAGACGCCAGGCGTGGACTTCCCGGCGGACAGCTTCTTCGATGTGTTTATAGAGGTGCAGACCTCCATGGGAGTGCTGCATACCCAAGACCCCGTGCATATGCAGTCGGTCATCAACTGCATACCACCCTATGGCACTATCTACGTGCCGCCTACACAACCCAACCTGCCGCTATACAACTCGGCTGGTCAGATAGTCGGCTACATACAGCACGCCAATCATACTGTTCCTACACTTACGCCCACACCTTCCCATACGCCGTGCGTATTCCCGCCTGCGGGAACCGATACCTTGAATACGGTCGCTAACGTGGTCATAAGCGTCACGGGCGTGGGCACAGATAATGTTACATTGTCTGGACCGTCCACCGTGCAGAGGCAGAACCCTTGCGTGGGTTGCGGTCCAGGAGGACGCACCACCATCCAAACCGAAATGATAGCCATGAACCTGACAGGCAGTTCGGCAATACTGGGACCTGTGCAGATACGCGAGTCGCCGTCGTTGGTGTCGCCTGGGCAAATTACCCAGCAGACGCCAGGCGTGGACTTCCCGGCGGACAGCTTCTTCGATGTGTTCGTTGAAGTGCAGACTTCGCAGGGTGTACTGCACACTCAGGACCCGATACATATGCAGTCGGTGATAGATTGCATACCGCCCATCGGCTCGATCTACGTCCCGCCCACTAACCCCAATCTACCGTTGTACAACTCGGCTGGACAAGTGGTGGGCTACATACAGCACGCCAACCACCAGGTTCAGGGTTCGCCTACACCTGTGGCTACTAATACGCCCACAGCCACTCCTACTTGCGTCTTCCCACCTGCTGGCACTGACAGCTTCCCGTCGGGCGCGCAGGTAGTAATTAGTGTGACTGGCGTGGGCACCGACACCGTCAATCTCAACGGGCCGTCCACCGTGCAGAGGCAAAACCCGTGCGTGGGCTGCGGTCCAGGCGGGCGCACTACCATCCAGACCGAGATGATTGACATGAATCTAACAGGCAATTCATCTCTATTTGGCCCTGTTACGATACGTGAATCGCCGACGCTGGTATCTGCGGGGCAGATCAGCCAGCAGACGCCAGGCGTGGACTTCCCGGCGGACAGCTTCTTTGACATCTTCGTGGAAGTGCAAACGTCACAAGGAGTGCTGCACAATACGACTCCTATACACATGCAGTCGGTTATCAACTGCATACCGCCCATCAGGGGCATATACATCCCGCCCACAGGCCCTGACATAGCTCTCTACAACGCAGCAGGGCAGTTGGTGGGCTACCTGCGCCATGCACACCATGTAGTGTTGCCGCCACGCGAGATACTCATCACCTTCCGCAACCACCCGAACTACTCGATTACCGTGATAAAGCTGAACGACACAACCAATCAGCCAGTACCGGGTTGGCCCATGAGCCTGCACTCCGGCCTCAACTGTAGCGGACCGATAGTACAGACCGGCAACACCGACTCCAACGGCTTGTACGACTTTGCCGACCTCACTCCGGGCAACTACTCGGTTGAAGAGGCGCTGCTAAACGGCTGGACTCCCATGACAGGGAGTTGCCAGAATATCACGACGGGTATGCTGGCGCGGGCAAACGCGGGCAAGATCACGTCTACCAGCAAGTCGGGAGCTAAATCTGGGCCGGGAACATACCCTGGCGCGGGTGATGACACCTTCCCGTCGGGCGGCAGCGTGAATCTCACCCTGAACGGCTATGCGCCTGCCACGCCTGTGCTCAACGGCCCGACGACCATTCACAGGGACGACCCGTGCGTGGGCTGCGGGAACAAGGCCGCCGATGGGCGCACAACTATTCAAACCACCATGACAAGCATGGATATGACGGGCGACACCCCGTTTGGACAAGTCCATATCCGCGAGTCTCCTTCCCGCCCGTCGCTGGGCCAGATCCGCCAGCAGCAGCCGGGGGCAGACTTCCCCGCCGACAGCTTCTTCGACATCTTTGTCGAGATGGATACGCCTTTGGGTGTGCTGCATAACGATATACCTATACACATGCAGTCGGTCATCAACTCAATACCGCCCGGCCTGGCGCTCTACATACCACCTACACAGGTTGACATACCGCTATATAACGCGGCTGGACAGCAGGTGGGCATCATACGCCACGCCGCGCATGTGACGCTGCCGCCGCACGAGATCCTGATCGTGTTCCGCAACCAGCCGCCAACGCCAACGCCTACGGTCACGGTCACTCCCACGAACACGCCAACCAATACGCCTACTAATACGCCCAGACCTTTCACACCCACCAACACACCCACTATTACCCGAATACCAACCTTCACACCTACCAACACGCCGACGAACACGACCAGGCCCACCGACACACCGACTATCACCCGAATACCAACCTTCACGCCGACGAATACACCCACAAACACGCCGACAAACACACCCAGGCCAACAGATACACCTACGATTACGTCCACACCAACATGCGTACCAGGCGTTCCAACGACGGTGCCGGTAAGCATAGTGGACTTTGCCTTCAATCCAGCGACGGTGACAATCGTCCAGGGTTCGACCGTGCAGTGGACCAACAATGGACAGAACCGGCACACCGCTACCAGCAACACACTTGTCTGGGATAGCGGCGTCCTAAACGCGACCCAGCAGTTCTCGTTCACCTTCACGACGCCTGGCACGTATCCATATCACTGCAACATCCACACATTCATGACGGGCACCATCATCGTCGTCGCCCCATGCGCCACCAACACGCCCACTAGCACACGCATACCTACCTTCACAGCCACAAACACGCCTACTAACACGCCAGTAAATACAGCCACTAACACGCCTGTAAATACGGCCACATTCACTCCAAGGACGACCTTCACGCCTACAGCAACGCCTACAACTGGGTGTCCTTCGCCTCCTGGCTGCACAGCCACGCCCACGCCTACGGTCGGCTGCCCGGCGGGTCAACAATGTACACCAACGCCCACGCCTACGTGCTCCGTTGCACCTTGCAATCCCACGGATACGCCTACGCCATGCGTCGGGTCCGATGGAACGCCATGCACTCCCACACCCACGGCTACGCCCTTCTGCGGCGCGGTGGCATGCACGGCCACTCCCACTCCCACTTGCACATCTGGCCTGCTCGTACATGTGACATGGCAAGGGGTAGGTCAACCTAATTCACAGAACGTGAGACCTATCAGCATTACCATAAAGATAGGCACGCTTGAGGTCAACTATCCGCTAGGGAACACCGATACCACTGG
Organism: Chloroflexia bacterium; assembly: GCA_038324555.1. Lineage (GTDB taxonomy): Bacteria > Chloroflexota > Chloroflexia > QHBQ01 > JADMIH01 > JADMIH01. The sequence continues at coordinate 691 of JBBQIC010000046.1, read as the reverse complement.
TCGCCGCGTCATATCGTTGAACGGGCTGCCACCTGGAGAGCCTTACGTCTGGCGCGTCAAGGGTCCAAACAGTCTAGCTAACTCTGGAACGGGCGTTATTCCACCGGCGGGCGTATGCTCAACCCCTCTGGAGGCGGGCACTATGCTGGCGGGCGATGTCAATAACGATAACGTTGTCAACACAACTGACTTCAACGCCTTCAAAAGCACGAACGGCAAGTCGTGCGGACAGACCGGGTATGATGGCAGGGCGGACTTCAACAACGACTGCATCGTAAATGTGAACGACTTCAACCTGCTGAGAGGTAACTTCGGACGCACCGGAGCGCCTCCCATCAGACCATTCGGGTACAAACCTAACAACGTGTCTGGAAGCGTGGCCGATACCCACCAAAGGAGAAATCCTTCCAGGTAGGTTCGCCGCGCCCTACAGGCGCTATCCTCGGCATGAAGGCTGCCTTTGCGGGACAGCCTTCGTGCAAGAGACCTTAATCATCACCAAACCACGTAGGGGCAGGCCCCCATAGGCGCGAACTTAAGGAGGCTGCATGGCAAACAAACCCACTAACCCGTGTCATTCTGAGCCGCAGCGAAGAATCTCGTCGTATATGGGGATGGTTGGGTCACAGAAAATCCAGCATCTACGCGAGGGACGAGATTCTTCGCTGTGGCTCAGAATGACACGGGTTAG
>JBBQIC010000045.1:0-16935 GCA_038324555.1 Chloroflexia bacterium | reverse complement strand
CCCTAATTCCTGGGCTTCGTTGCAGGTCAACGCGCGCTACCTCAATTACGTGTCACCCTGGTTCTACGGCCTGAACGCCGACGGGCAGGTAACGGGCAGGGACCAACCTCAAGTGGGCAGTCTGCTCAGGCAGGTGGGCGCGAAGAGCCTACCGATGATCAAGAATACGCCACAATACGACAACTTCACGGCGGTGCTGACCGACACCAACAAGCAGGCGGACATTATCAATCAGATAGACGCCCTCATCGCCGCGAACCGTTACGACGGCATCACGATAGACTTCGAGGGTCTCAACCCCGCCGACAAGCCGATGCTGACCGCCTTCATGAACAGCCTTTACGCCCGGTTGCACCCCGAAGGCAAGCTGGTGGCTATGGCGATTGGGGCCAAAACGAAGGAGATCACGACCGGGTGGGCCGCCGCCTACGATTACCCGGCCCTCGGCGCTGTCACCGACTACCTGCTCGTGATGGCATACGATTACCACTGGGCCACCGGCGATCCTGGACCAGTCGCGCCCATGGATAGGCTGCGGCCCAGCGCCGACTATACTGTAGCTCGCGTGCCCGCCAACAAAGTAGTCTGGGGGGTGGGCGTGTACGGCTACGACTGGGGACTCAATCCAACGGGTGGCTGGGACGGCCAGCACGCCGAGTACAGGGCGTTTTCAGAGGCCAACGCGCTCGCTGCCGCACCGGGAGCGCAGAGCGGCTACGACGCAGGCGCGCAGGCCCCATGGGTGCAGTACCAGCGCAACAACCAGACACGGCAGGTGTGGTACGAGAACGTGCGCAGCTTCAACGCGAAGCTCCAACTGATACAGGATTATGGCATGGCCGGTTTCGGTATCTGGCGCATCGGGCAGGAGGACCCGGCTATATGGGCCAGCATCGAGGCGACCAGGCAACCCACCGCCTGCGCGCCGGTTGACGCGCCCGACCCATCCTCCGGCAGAACATTCTTCTCAGAAACAGGTCACACCCTGGGTGGGACTTTCCTGAGATACTGGCGGGCGCACGGAGGGTTGCCGATATATGGGTATCCCCTGACCGAGGAGTTCACAGAGACCAGCCCCACCGATGGAAAGCCATATAAGGTGCAGTATTTCGAGCGCAACCGCTTTGAATACCACCCTGAAAACAAGCCGCCGAACGATGTGCTGCTGGGACTGCTGGGCGTACAGACAACACAGGGACAGGTTTTCCCTACCTCAGATGGCTCACCCGTAGACCCGAACACACTCTATTTCCCCCAGGCGCTGCACACCCTGGGCGGGTCATTCTTGCGCTACTGGCAAAACCATGGGGGGTTGGCGCAGTTCGGCTACCCCATCTCCGAGCCGTTGCAGGAGCGCAGTTCTACAGACGGGCAGACTTACACGGTGCAATACTTCGAGCGCGCCCGCTTCGAGTACCACCCTGAGTACGAAGGCAGTAACGCCGAGGTATTGTTGGGCCTGTTGGGGAGGGACGTTGTGCCCTGCACAGTTAAGAGTTTTGAGTTTTGAGTTTTGAGTTTTCTTGTTGGATTGGCAATAAGATGACTGCCGGATCGAAATCTGTTTAGCCTCATGTGATATAATCGTTAGATATGGTCACTTGATTAGGTGGTCAGTGAGGTTTGAGCAACGAGCAAATAATAACTCAAAACTCAAAACTCAAAACTCAAAACTCTGAGGAGGCTAGCATGGCCGATACCAACGACGAAGTTATAGCTATTGATGTTGACCAGATGAAGAAACGGCTACTCGAAGAGCGGCACCAACTGTTGTACGACCTGGACGTGAAAGAGCACCAGGTAGCTGAAGACGGCGACGACCTAGACCAGGAACGAGGCGGCGTGGGAAATCACATGGCCGACGAAGCTACCGAGACCGCTGAACAGGAAACTATGATGACTCTCGAACGGAGCGTCCAGAAGCAGTTGTATCAGGTGGATGAAGCGCTTGCGCATATCGAAGCAGGCACCTACGGAACATGCGCCAATTGCGGCAAGCCTATCAACCCGGCCCGCCTGGAAGCGCGTCCAAGTTCGGTGCTCTGTATTGACTGCCAGCAGTTGCAGGATGCGGGCCGCATTTAAAGTGGACGATAATGGAACCACTTTGCCCAATATAAAGACAAGAAATATTTCCAGGCTCGCAATGATGGCGGCGGTGGCTGCTATCGTGCTGATTATTGACCAGCTTACCAAGGCCTGGGTCAGCGCGAATATAGCTATCCACGACACGCGTCCTATCATAGAGGGTTTCGTGCGCCTGCGGTATACCCAGAACAGCGGCGCGGCGTTCGGCCTCTTCCAGGGGTGGACGGGCGCTCTGAGCGTCGTGGCGGTAGCTATCATCGCCGCGATAGTGCTCTCTGCCTCCAAGATGGGCGGCAACAACCGAGCGTCAATGCTGGCGATGGGCCTGGTGTTGGGCGGGGCGCTTGGCAACCTCGCCGACAGAATTACACTGGGCTATGTCAGGGATTTCGTCGAGGTCTACGGTCCGCACGTAGATTGGAACAGCGCGGTTTATACGTGGCCCGTGTTCAATGCGGCAGACAGCGCCATTACTATCGGAGTGCTGATTGTTATGGCAACCCTTATCTTCAGCAAGCAGGAGAGTGTTCCCGTCAGCGATGAACCACAGAAGACACCTGTTTCGCTACAGGAAGGGCGAGAGGCTTCTCCCTTCTTAAGAGGATCTGGTCAAACGAGTAGTGAAGACTGAGGGCAGCGTATATGACGGAATGGCTTGCCTGGGACGCAGAGGAGCAGGAAGCGGGCGAGCGATTGGACCGGTCTATTGCAGGACGCTTTAGCCATATTTCCAGGTCGTATGCCGCAGTGCTTATTGATATGGGCGCGGTCACGGTAAATGGAGTTGTCGCGGATAAAGCGGCGCTGAGGTTGAGGGCAGGGGATCATATATCGGTAGAATTACCCTCTCCACAACCGAGCGGGCTGGTTGCGGAGAGCATCCCGCTCAACGTGGTCTATGAGGACGCCGACCTGCTTGTGGTAGACAAGCCTGCGGGCATGGTGGTCCACCCCGCGCCCGGACACAGCGCGGGCACTCTCGTAAATGCGCTGCTGGCTCACGTTCCTGGTATAGAACTCGACATGGGCGATGAAGCACGCCCAGGCATCGTACATCGCCTGGACAAGGATACGAGCGGACTTATCGTGGTAGCAAAGAACCGTGTCGCCCACGATAAGCTCTCGCGCCAGATGGCAGAGCGCGCTATGCTGAAAGAGTACGTGGCAGTCGTGGCAGGAAAGCCTGTGCCAACGACAGGGGTGATAGACGCGCCCATCGCCCGCGACCCCAGGGACCGTCAGCGCATGGCTGTGGTGCAGGGTGGCCGTCCGGCGCGCACCCACTACACTACTGAGCGTGAACTAGGCAGCTATACATTGATGAGAGCCACGCTGGAGACAGGGCGCACCCACCAAATAAGGGTGCATATGACCTCCGTCGGTCATCCTATCCTGGGCGACCCTGTGTACGGCAAGCGCACACTCAAAGATGCGGCTGCGCTTAGGCTGGAACGTCAGTTCTTGCACGCGGGCAAGCTGGGGCTGAGGTTGCCTTCGACGGGCGAGTGGCAGGAGTTCGTAAGTGGGCTGCCGGAGGATTTGCAGAAGGTTTTAGATCAGTTGAAAGTGTAATCAGCATGAATCTCGACATAGTGCTAAAGAGCAAACGCCAGGAGATAATAGAAACCGCCTCAAAATATGGAGCAAAAAACGTGCGCGTTTTTGGCTCAGTAGCTCGCGGCGAAGCCGGGCCACAGAGCGATCTGGACCTGCTCGTGCAACTCAATCCTCACCATAGCTTGCTTGACTTGATAGCTATTAAGCAAGACCTGGAAGATATGCTGGGCTGTAATGTTGATGTAGTCACGGAGGCCGCCCTAAGCCCGTATATCCGGGAGGATGTGCTTAGGGAAGCAGTCAGCTTATGAAGAGTGACGAGGTTTACCTCAGGCATATTAAGGATGCAATTGAGAAGATTGAGTCCTATATCTCAGTCGGCGAAGATGCTTTTATAGAGCAGTCACATTGGCAAGATGCTGTCATCCGACAGCTTGAGATTATCGGCGAAGCCACCAAGCATTTATCGGAGGAGTTGCGTTCCTTGCACAATGGGGTTCCCTGGCGTCGAATTGCTGGGCTTCGGGATGTGCTAATCCACGACTATATGGGCGTTGACCTTGGAGCCGTGTGGGAGATTACTCAGAGGGACCTGCCGGGGTTAAAGCGGCATATTTTGATAATCTTGGGAGAGCAAGGATAGCATGCAATGAGTGTAATAATTCATGAAAAACAGTCTGAAAACACCGAGCAGATAATAGCATTAGCATATCTGCAAGCCATTGCGGAAAGGACAGGCGTTGATCTACCAATGTTATCAAACGAGATCAACATTACCAGGGAAGGCGACAAAAATTTGAGAATGGAATATGAAGTTTGGTCGCCCTTTGATGCGCCCGATGCCACCGAAAAATTGGCTAAAATGCTAGAAGGGGATGAATCATGCGCATACTAATCACCGGCTCAAGCGGGCAAATAGGCACTAACCTGGCTCTGCGCCTTATGGACGAGGGGCATAGCGTCTTTGGCGTGGACAAGCGCGTCAATACGTGGACGGACAGGTTCCGCTATATCTTGCAGGACCTTTCGAGCAACTACCCGCCCTATGAGAAGGGCATCGGCGGTGTGGAGTACCCTGAAGTGGACCTGGTGGTACACATGGCGGCGCACGCCAAGGTGCATGAATTGGTGAGGCAGCCCCATCGTGCGATGGAAAACATCACCATGACGTACAATGTGCTCGAATACTGCCGCCTTGCCCGCCTGCCAATCGTCTTCAGTAGCAGTCGCGAGGTGTACGGTGACATCCATCGCTACATAGATGACGAAAGCTTGCGCCCCGCGACGACGGGCGAGAGCACCGCGCATTTCGCCTATACCGAGTCGCCCTACTCCGCATCCAAGATAGCAAGCGAGGCGCTGATCTATTCTTACGCGCGCTGCTACGGACTGCGCTACATGGTGTTCCGCTTCTCCAACGTCTACGGACGATACGACAACGACATAGAGCGCATGGAGCGCGTTATTCCCCTGTTCATACGGCGTATAGCCCACGAAGAACCTATTACCATCTACGGCGAAAACAAAGTACTCGATTTTACTTACGTAGACGACTGCGTGGGCGGCATAGCGTCCGGTATTTACGCGCTGCACGAAGGAAGCGTGGAGAACCAGACGATCAACCTCGCATATGGAAAGGGCAACACTCTTATCAAGCTGGCGCAGCTAATCGGCCAGGCCTTCAATAAGGAACCCAAGATGACTGTCGCGCCTCCCCTCCTGGGCGAGGTTACTCACTACGTAGCCGACATCACAAAGGCGAGGGAACTGCTAAATTACGACCCCAAAGTCCCCCTTGACGAAGGCATACGCCGCACTGTCGCATGGAACCGCGAGTGGGCAAAGGGGCACGGCAAAGGGATATGATGGGGAGAAGACGATGGACGATGGACGATGGACGATGGACGATGGACGATGGACGATTGTTCCCATCGTCCATCGTCCATCGTCCATCGTCCCCTATCAAGGTGGCGCACGACTTGCTACCCAACTGCACACAGACTATAATAGTGCGCAGAACGTTTGCGCGTTCCAGGTCTTATAGTATAATACGCAGACGGAGGTGCATAATTGGCAAGATTCCAGGGTAACGTACATGCGAGTTCGGACAAGGCTGCGGCTACTGTCTTGTTCATAATCCTGTTGGTATTGGTATTGTTAGCCTTCTGGTGGGTAGCTAATCCAGCAGCTTTCACGGCAGCCGCCCAGCATTTCGGCATAGATTTGATGGCGCCTACTGCTACCCCCATACCATAGGTAGCGACCCCCAGGAGGGGCATAAGGAGGAAACAGCGCATGGATAGACGGGCAAGTGAGATAATTGGACTGCCGATTATCACGTTCGGCAAGGGAAACAAGATATACAACGCTGAGGACCTGCTGATTGAGCCTGAACGCAAACAGGTGCTGGCGCTGCTTGTCACGGAATGGTCGCTGTTCAAACCGGCCAAGGCGATACCTTTCGGCCGCGTTCAGGCTATAGGACCCGACGCTATAGTGGTGCCCGATAGCAGGGCAGTCATTGACATCAGCCGCGATCCCGTGCTCAAAAAGCTGTACGATAAGCAGATTGTTCGCGGGCTGAGAGTGATCACCGAGGGGGGCCGTAAGCTAGGCGAAATCAGCGATATACTTCTTGACAGCAAGACGGGCGAGATACGGGGCTTCTATGTGTCCGTCGGCAAGGTATTGAGCGTGACGCAAGGGCTGCGCTGGCTACCAGCAGAGAACGTCTCAACTATAGGCCAGCGCGTGTTATACGTGCCCGATCAAATAGCAGACGACTTCGAGACACAGAGCGGAGGCTGGTCGGGAGCGCTTGACCAGGCGGGCGACAAGCTTCGAGCCGTGGGTAGCAAGGCCAACGAGCGGCTGGCGGAACTAGGCAGCAAGGCACAGGACTCAGGGGCCAAACTGAACCAGCAACTCACCCAGGCGGGCGACCAAATGCGCGACACCCTGCCTAAGCAGGCCGGTACGCTCGTCATTGGCCGCACGGCTCACAGAACGGTGACAGCAGGAGATGGCACCCCTATCGTCCAGCAGGGCAATGTGATAACCGATGACCACGTTGAAACGGCGCGCAAGGAAGACCGCCTGTCCCAGCTACTCATGGCGGCGGGCGTAGGCCCCATGCAGCAGCACGGCGGAAATCTGGGCAGCCAGGCGAACCAAAGCATCGCTGATATGCGCACCGAGGCGCGAGACCTCTGGACGCAACTCACAGGCGGCTATGCTCGCTCGGTAGACCAGGCGGACGAAAAGCTGATGCAAAAGCGTGTCAAGCGTGCTCTTGGCCGCCCCACCACCCGCGTCATACTCGATAAGAGTGATAATGTAATCCTCAATACGGGGGACATCATCACCAACCGCGCAATTGAGGCCGCCAAAGAAGCTGATGTGCTGGACGTGCTGGTAGATTCGGTTTACACCGAGCGCCCTACCTTGAGCCTTGAAGACCTGAAGGCCCCGCGCAGCGGCAGGGCCAGCCTGAAGAACGACGTTATTACCACCTCCGCAATCGAAGCCCCCTCCTCTGTACAGCCTAAGCTGTTAGAGAGCCGGGCAACAGGCGCAGAGTCTGGGACGCCGCCGGGGGGTCGCGCGCGCAGAGCCAAAGGCGAAAGCGCCGCTTCACTGCCGACCGAGCAACCGTAACTTACACCTGGAGCTCAAGCAAACGCTAGCTCTCGAACTTCGGAATACTGACAAGGAGGAACAAAGTATTGAATACTCGGCTTATCGCGGGACTCGTAATGGTAGTAATCGGCATCCTGGTGCTGATCAACTCAGCCGTTCTAAGCATCGTAGTTGGTCTGGGGCTAATTCTTGCTGGGCTTTATATAGCCCTCCAGAACGCGCCCAGCACAGGTGGCGGTATCTGAGAAGTTTCTCATCGTTGATTTTGGCTCCTTACCTTTGGAAGCCAAAATCAACGATGAGTAACTTCTCATCCAATATCTAGAAAGGGAATCTCCCCATGCAACGGGCGAAACGCCACGTAGTTACGCGCCTTACTATATTCCTGGCGCTCCTCGTTACCCTCTCACTTTCTGCCCCAACCAGTATGTGGGCCAGCCCAAAACAGGGAGCAGGCAACCAGGCGAGCCTTTTACACCGCACGCTCAACGCTCACAGTTTCAACTACCAGCCAGAGCACGAAACGGTTGATTACGTACAGAACGAATTGCTGGTCAAATTCGACAAGGCAACCGCGTTCAGTGTGCAAGCGGGCAGGCCGAAAGCCGGATCACCGGACCTGGCGCAGGCGTTCGACTGTTTCGGCCTGACGGCGGCCAGCGAAGTATTGCCGGACACCTACAAGTTGAGTGGCCGGGACGTGGACGTGCAGACCGCAGCGAAAGCATTGCAGACTGTCGGGGGCGTCTCCTTCGCCGTACCCAACTATATCCGCCACGTCATGCTCACGCCCAACGACGAACAATACGCATCTCAGCAGCAGTGGGGCGTCACGCAGGTAAAGGCCGAGCAAGCCTGGGACATCACGATCGGCTCGGACGGCATTATCATCGCTATCGTGGACACCGGCACGGCGGGCGACCACCCCGACCTGCAAGGCAAAGTAATCGGCGGGCATAATTTCGTGAATGACACCGACAACGCCTCAGACGACTTCGGGCACGGAACCTATACGGCGGGCATAGCCGCCGCCGCCAGCAACAACGGTCAGGGTATAGTGGGCATATCCTGGGGCGCGAAAATCATGCCCGTCAAGGTCCTCAATAATAGAGGCTCCGGCAGCGATGAAGTGATTGCGCGCGGTATCCACTGGGCGGTAGACAACGGCGCTCGCATCATCAACGCCAGCTTGGGCGGGCGCGAAGACACCCCCATTCTACACGAAGCCGCCCAGTATGCTCACGACCACAATATCCTGCTGGTGGCGTCGGCGGGCAACACTCCCGACGGCAAACCCAGTTACCCCGCCGCCTACGATACCGCGCTGGCTGTTGGCGCTACGGGGCGTTCGGACACTTATACGGGCTTCTCCTCGTTCGGAGGATACGTAGGAGTATCCGCTCCTGGCGTGGGCATATTGAGCACCAGTTGGGAGGACGGCAAGCTTGACTACCAATACGGCAACGGCACGTCGGCCTCCGCGCCATTCGTATCGGGCATCGCCGCGCTCATTTGGTCGGTCAACCCCGGCCTCACTACCGATCAGGTAAAACAGATCATCGAGGATACCTCGGACGATCTCGGAGACCCTGGGCGCGACGAGCACTATGGATACGGGCGGGTAAATGCCTTGCGCGCGGTCCAAATGGCCCAACAAGGCCCTCCTGCACCTCATACGCCTACACCGTCGGGCCAGCCAGCCAATACGCCTCTACCCGCAAGCACCAAAGCGCCCAGCTCTGGCCCCGCAATCCAGGTCAACAACCCCAACGTGGCCCCAGGCGCGCTCCTCACCATTGCGGGTGCGGGCTTTGGCTCAAACGAGGTGGTTGATTTGCAGATCACGGTGGCTGGGGGACAGCCTAACAGCATAGGCAACGTGCAAACAGGTCCGCAGGGTGAATTCCGGGCCGAGGTAGCCTTGCCGGGGAACGTGCCGCCGGGTAAGCTCACCCTCACCGCTGTTGGAGGGACGAGTTCGCTACGCGCCAGCGTTGACCTGAACGTAACCTCTAGCGGACCCAGGCCGGTCGCCTTCAACCGCGTCGGCGCTATAGCCAATAGTCCGACTCAGGCTTACTTCGTGCCGGTGGGCCATACGCTGAAGGGGTCATTCCTCAAGTTCTGGCAAACGCATGGTGGGCTTGCCATTTTCGGCTATCCTATCTCCGAGGAGTTTGCGGAAGTCAGCAAGACCGACGGCAAGACGTACGCGGTGCAATATTTCGAGCGCAACCGCTTCGAGTATCACCCTGAGTTCGCCGGTACACCCAACGATGTGCTGATGGGCTTGCTGGGCGTGGACCTGACCAGGGGCCGCAACTTCCCGCCTGGGGCGACGTTCCAGGGAGACGCTAACAACGCCTACTTTAACCAGACCGGGCATTCGTTGAGTGGGCCGTTTCTCAAGTATTGGAAGGCGCACGGCGGGCTTGCGATCTTTGGCTATCCCATCTCAGAACCGTTGACCGAAAGCGGCTACACAGTGCAATACTTCGAGCGCAACCGCTTCGAGTACCACCCTGAGTTCGCGGGCACCCCAAACGAGGTACTCCTCGGCCTCCTGGGTGTAGAGACCGTGCGCCGCAGCGGGTGGCTTCAGTAATCACATAAAACCACTGCGTGGTTTTATGTGATTACTGTATTGAGACTTTTCCTTTGAGATTGACACTCTCGCCTTCACATGCTAGACTCGGCTCGTGAAGCCACGCCCCAATCATAGTCTTCTTACAATTGTCTTGCTTATAGCTGTCTGCCTCTTCCTGGCGGACGCTTTTTCACAGGTATTGCGGGCTGCGCCTGCCCACTTCGCGGACGGTTCGTTCCAGCAGGTGTGGGAATGGACAGACGGCCCGGTAGCGACAGGGCAGGTGCAGCGTAGTTGGTACTGGGGTCCGCAGCCGGGCATGAGCTTGCAAGAGCCTTACGCAGGCAGTAAGAGTCGCACGCGCCTCGTGCAGTATTTTGATAAAGCGCGCATGGAGATAAACGACCCAGCAGGAGACCGCAACAGCGAGTGGTTCGTGACGACCGGTTTGCTTGTGGCCGAGATGGTGTCAGGCAAGCAGCAGGTCGGCGACAAAGACTTCAAGCCGTTGCGTCCAGCCGAGATAGCGGTCGGCGGCGACGGCCTGGAAACCGACCCGGAAGCGCCGACTTACACATCGTTCCGGCCCGTATCCTCTCTAAAGGGGCCGGGCGACAACCGCGCCAGCAAAAAGACCGGCCAACCGGCTACATCCACCGTAGACCGCGCGGGACATGTGAGCGACAACCCCGCGCTCGGTCTGTTCCCCGGCGCCACGCTGGCGGCTTATAGCGAGCCGCTTGGGCACAACATACCGCAGGCCATGTGGGACTTTCTCAATCAGAAGGGCATAGCGCAACGCGACAAGGCTACCGTCGAAGGGCAAACGCTTGCGAACTGGGTATACGTCATGGGCTACCCAATCACCGAGCCATACTGGACGCGGTTGAAGATAGGTGGGGTCTACCAGGACGCGCTCTTCCAGCTTTACGAACGGCGCACGCTCGCCTACATACCGGCTATGCCGAAGGGCTGGCAGGTGCAGATGGGTAACGTGGGCCAGCATTACTATCGCTGGCTGTATGGCGGACCTCTGCCCGCGCCTCTTGTGCCGATGGGCACGCCAACCCCCACGCTATCCAAGCTTCCCGACTCGGTAGACGCGGCGGTCGTGCCCTCCATAGCGGGAGTTGGCGCGCAGCTAAATGTGGCTATTACCGGCTTCTGGGCGGGGGAGGCAATCGTCTCGTGGTTCACTTCGCCCAATGGAACAGCGACCGATGCGGGTTCTGACCTCATAGCCGGGCAGGACGGCTCGGCACACGCTCTCTCTATATCAACGGCGGGTATGGTTCCCGGCCAATGGGCCATAACCTATCATGGCAAAGGGGGCAACCACGAGGCGATAGGCTATTTCCTGCTCACGAACGCCACTACCGCCAGCACGCCTATAGGCCAACCCCAGCAGACCACGACGCCCGTCTCTCCGACGCCCACGCACCCGCCCTTCCCGATGGGTACACCAAACCCAAGCGTCACAGCGCCGATCGTGCCTACCGAGCCTGCCGGAGGGTTAGTGCTCTCTGTCAAGCCCGGCTACGGACCGCCAGACGCGCAATTCACTTTTTCAGCGAGAGGCCTGGCAAGCGGCGAGCAGATACAAGTCAAGTTCACCGACCCCAGCGGCGCGGTAGTCTACCCGGCGGGTTCGAGCAACGGGCAGTATACAGCCACTCCCGGCGGGCGACTGGACGTTACCTTGCAGCCAAGCCAGGCTTTTCCAGCCGCTTCGCTCGGCGTATGGCTCTTCGAGGTGCGAGGTTTGCAGTCGGGGCTTGAGGGGGTAATAGGGTTCACTTTGAGATAGGACCCCGCTGCAACTCTTGTAGGTTCTTGCTCGTTAAGAATGCAGAAGTCCATAATAACAAGGGAGTAAACCTATGCCAGCCTCGCAAGAACGCATCCCACGCGCATTTTCCTCTATCGCACCGATCTGCCTGATTATGTTGGCGCTGCTCACAGTAGCAGGCTGCAACACGAGCGGAACAGACCAGCCAACTCCCTCGGCTGTGCCGGTTTATACTCCCACTTCGCCCCTCGTCGCGCCCACCGACACAATGGAAGCTGCTGCTCCGACAGCAGCGCCTACTGATACCCTCGAACCGGCAAGCACTCCCACAGAGGAGGCTGTTGGCTCTCCATTGTCCCAAGCAGACCAGTGGTCGCAAGTGAGTCTGGCGGGCAAAGAGGTGCAGAACTTCTCGATATTTGTAACTAACACCAGCGTAATTCTGGCAACAGGCCCAGCCGGAGCATGGCGCGGTGCGTCTGAGCCAAAAGGAAATAGCGATGCTCTCAGCTTTGATGACTATCACACATGGGAATCGCTACCCGTGAAGCTATCGGGCAGGGTTACATCTGGGGCGATAGGAGGCTCCAATGTGATGTACGTCACCAGCCATACGGGTTGCCAGAGCGGGTTACCCATAATGTTGCTACGCTCGACAGATGGTGGGAAGGGTTGGCAAGCAATACCCGGCGCATTAGCCCCGTTGATGGTCAAAGCCGTTGACGACAAGACAGCATATGGCATCACATGTAGAGGGGTTGTACGTACAACGGACTCCGGTTCTACCTGGACAATCTTGCCAGGCGCAGCCCTCGAAAATTACGATCCAAACGCGATTGCCGTTGGCCCGACCGGAAAATCGCTCTACGTCGCATACACAAGCGAAGGCGGATCAAGCCGCATCACGAGGAGCACAGACAGAGGCGGCACCTGGACCGAGATCACCCCCAAAGTTGAACCTGGAAGTCAGCTTGAGGCGGCCTCTCACCTGACATTTGTGTCCGGGCAGACAGCAAATAGCGCAATTTATATGACAAGCGACCAGGGGCTTTGGTATTTGCCCACAGGCAGCAGCGAGTGGAAGTTGATCAAGAGGAGTAACTCGAAACTGGAAAACCCTGAGCGCATCACAGCCGTGTACGCAGAAACCGCCCCCGAATCCCCACCTGGGGCAGAGAGAGATACGGTTTACATCGCAACAGCCGTGCTCGAAGGGGGCAACTTACGTGGCACAGGAGTACTGCGTTCGACGGATAATGGCGCGAGTTGGGAGCAATTCGGCAAGGGCCTTGATCAGCGCGTGGTGAATGACATCATGTTCGCTCCGTACATGCACAAGCATCCACCTGAAGCCCCAGGGTGGCTGCTTGCGGGGACCAACGATGGGATTTGGGCAGAATCTTATGGGTTTCCATAGTACAAGTTCAAAAGAGGTGTTAGAACGTAGGTAGGGGCGACCCTTGTGGTCGCCCTGGTGGGAAAGACACCCGGCGAAAGGGCGACCACAAGGGTCGTCCCTACGAGTTGGGCTTCCTGTTTGCGTCTGCCAAATAATCCTAAAAAGCTCCATTTCGGCAACATTTACAGTCTCCTTTTCGGCAGCCTGATTGCGCCAACTTCAAAGTGACACTTGCACTGTGCAACCCTTACTAGCACGAAACCGGCGGTAAGGATCGAAAGCGTGCCCAGAAACAGTAGCCAGATTGCGGGCAGAGAGCGACCGGTGGCCGGGAGAATGCCTGGTGTAAAATTGAAGGACTCAGGAGCGGTCTCCGCAATCCATTTATTGTCAGTAAATGTCAGTGCAATCGCTAGGTTGGATGTAGTGATCGGACGACCATCAGACATACGAGCAGGCATCACGATTGTTGTATCAATTCCACGTTCCGTTGTGTCTATTCTCGGTCCAGGGACGACTGGATCAGCGCCTATTGTACCCAAGACAGCAATTGGTTGGAACTTTGTGACAGGTCCACCCGGAACAGGACCAGAGGTTTCAAGTGCTATGCCGAGCCGGATAACGATGGCGCTACGTGGCACAACACCGGTGATGTGAACAACCGTGCCTGGACCGCCACTTGTAGGTTCGAAGTGGAAATTGTACAGTGTCGACAAGGGAGATGCTTGCGTCTCGGCGACTATCGCTCCCACAAGTGCGACAGCGGCGACAAGGCTTAGATAATGTCGTCTCATATCCGTTCCCTTTCAAGGACCCAGTAACAACTCGACGATTCTCCTGAGCCGCTCGGCAGGAACTTCGACATCAGTGCGGAGAGTCCCCGTTTCGGGATCGAGTTCGACATCCAATATCTCCTCAAATAGCTCCTGTTTGCGGTAGAGCACGTCCAGCACGCGCTGTTCTACCGTGTTTATTGCGATCATGTTTATTACGTTCACAGGGTTCACCTGGCCGATGCGGTGGGCGCGCCCGATGCGTTGCTCCACCTTTGCGGGGTTCCAGGGTAGGTCCAGGTTGATTACGTAAGAAGCAGCTTGTAAATTGAGGCCCAGACCGCCAGCGTCGGTTGATATGAACAACATAGTGGACGGATCGTTGTTGAACTTCTCCACGATGTTGTGGCGAGCGCGCAGGCCCAGGCCACCGTGCATCCGCACGCTGCCTATGCCGAGTGGAGCTAACGCGGCCTCGGCGTGGCGGGTCATGCGCTCCCATTGCGAGAAAATGAGTATCTTGTGGCCCTCGGAAACTATTTCGCCCACCAGCGCGGGCAATTCCCTGAGCTTGCTGGAAGATTTTACTTCGGCGTTCACAAGTTGGGCGGCGGTGGCGCCCTCGCGCAGCAGGGTGAGCAGGCTCAGGGCTTGCGCGCTCTGGCTCGCGTTCCATTCGGGCAGGCGGACGAGAGCGGCCAGTTGCTTCTCTAGCGGCCTGTAGATGCGGGCCTGCTCGGTGTCCAGGTCCAGCCATAAGTCGTTATCTATGCGCTCTGGTAGGTCGGTCAGCACGTCGGCTTTGCGGCGGCGCAGGAGGATGGGGGCGATGGCGCGGCGCACACCCTCCAGATTCTTGTAGCCTATTATGCCGCCGAAGTCGTCCTTGATGACGTGCTGGGCCATAAACTGCCAGGGCGGACCGAGCAGTTTGTCGTCAAGGAACTCCACGATGCTGTAAAGCTCTTCGAGCCTGTTCTCTAGAGGTGTGCCCGTTAGCACGAAGGCGAACCTGCCGGGCAGTTCCTTTATGGCCTGCGAGGTCTTGGCGCGCCAGTTCTTTATGCGCTGGGCTTCGTCCAGTATCACGAGGTCGGGATTGAGGGCGTAGACATGCTCGCGGTCCCGCAGCACTAACTCGTAGTTCATGATCGTGAAGAAGGAGTCTGCCTCATACTGCTTCTCGCGGGTAGCCTTGCTGCCCGCGATTACGGTGTAGCTGTCGTCACTGAACCGCTCGATTTCCTTACCCCACTGGTACTTCACGGAGGCGGGGGTTATTACAAGCACCCGCCTGATGTCGTGCTCCTGGCGGAGTAGGCGGGCGGCGGCTATTCCCATTGCGGTCTTTCCCAGCCCCATATCGTCCGCCAACAATGCCCTCTCGGTGAACGACAGGAACAGCACCCCCACCGCCTGGTATGGATATAAGGGCAGTTTGAGCAAATCGAGGGGCGCGCTACCTGCTTCCACGCGAGAAATCAGTCTGCGACGTGTCTCGTCCCGTTCAGCGCGTCGCTGCACAGTAGCCGCATGATCGTAGACTTCCGGCTCAACAACTACAGTGGCTCCAAACTCACGCGCTTCCTCTATAAAACGTTCCAGCCTCTTAAGAAACGCCTGGGGCTGGTCTTCCAGCAGCGCAAGGTAAGGCATCAAGTAATGATTGACGAGGCGCAGAAGTCCAGGGTCCAGCCTGTGGTCATAAACGGGCGCTGCTGTCCACGTACCATCGCCTACGTAACGCAACCTTACATAGACGGTGAGGCGGTTGATTTCAAGGAGGCGAGGTTTGGCTGTACGAAGCGCGCTGCCGTGCTTACGCCTGATGTGCATAAGCACGGCCTCAACGTGCTTGCAGGTTCCCAGGTTGTTCGATTCGTAGTCGAGGCAGGAGCAGCGATTGACATGATGCTCTGGGTCGGGGTCGCGTATCAACACGTCATAGATGCGGTTGTTCGAGCCTGTAACGCGATAGAGGCCGAGGAATTTACTTTCAGGGATTGGCTGAGGGCTGACGGCTGACGGCTGAAAACTCAAAGGTTCGTGCTCAATACGGAAGAACTCGCGGCGGGCGCGGTCTTTCCTGGCTTCGATAGCCACTTCGCGGGCAATCATGGTCCCCAGCCCGCCGTAATCGTGGATGGGGGCGGTTTCGGGCGTGTCGGGCGGTGGTTCGGCGTCGGTGCGCTTGCGTATTGTCATGCTGACACTACTCTACTATTTGAGGCTGTATCTGAGGTGAATAGTACCTGCGTCGTTCAGCTTCTCCACCTCCAACAACCTGGCGCGTCCATCGAACTCAGCGCCCGCGAAGAGGTCTATACCCACGCCGAAGACGAGAGGCTCTATCGTCAGGGAGATTTCGTCTACGAGACCGCTTTGCAGGAAGAGAGAGTTGATTTGCGAGCCACCGCCCAGCACTGCCTCATTATAGCCACGCGCTTCCAGGTCTGCCAGTATGCTCTCCGGCGGCTGGTTTGTGTATTCAACCTGATTCGGCGTGTTCTCCTTATCTACAAGGTCGTTCGTGAGGACTACATGTAGCCTACCAGGAAGGGGCGCGGAGAGAGTCTTGAAGGTGTTGTTTCCCATTATGATGACGCCTGCACGCTTCGATGTGGAGAAGAAGAGCCTCTTGTCTTCGCGCGATGTCCAATCCACAAACTGCGCGGAGTTTCGGGCCAGCTTGCCATCTATAGTTACCGCTGCTACCAGTATTACCTTCATAAATGCTAATTCCTCTCCTCTCCGTCAGGGATCTCAAACTCAATCAACAGTGTTTCAACGGCATGAGCGCGAATAGTGAGTAATGTCCGCAAAGGGTAATACTTATCCCATACCTGATTCAGCCTCAGTTGCTCAATAGGTCGTTCCATGAGGTCGCAGCGCCACACTCTTACTACCTCCCGTGTCAGCTTTAGGATCACGGGCCTGTGCGCACCCAGCGCGTCCCAATAACGGGCTATCATGCCAGACCCGTCGCGCCTGGGTCGGAGGGCGGTGAGCACGAAGCCTGGGTCGGCTTCCAGGTAGGCCAGGTCCCCCACACCCCTCATGCCCTCGATGCGTAATTCCCTGAGATCGAAAGTCCGCGTATGCT
>JBBQIC010000044.1:0-17041 GCA_038324555.1 Chloroflexia bacterium | reverse complement strand
GTGCGCGATGGGGAGAGTGGGATTAGGGTGCGTAGTACGTGGGCGGCAAGGGGTAATCCGGCAAGTTGGTGCAGCACTTTAGGTTGCTGCGAGACCATTCGCTTGCCCAGACCTGCTGCTAAGACGACTACAGCGAGTGGCTGGCTTTCCATAGTTGTGTGCCTGCCTCCCGTTCAGGGTTGGGGTGTGAGGACTGAGGCGTAAAACAGTCCCTGGCGGTTTCTTGTAGAGGTAGCGGTATACTAACTTATCAACTCGTAGATGTCAAGCTATCTCTCTACTAACTCATGTAAATATTTTACATCAACTTTGTTGTAGAGTCATAAGTCTTGGTACTATCGTCATTTATTAATAGTACCTGCGCCTATTTACAGGCGTCATTTATGGCTGCGAGTCCAATTACTGTAAGTGTTCAGATCGGGAGAGCGCCCGGCGACTTTAGTCGCCGGGCGTGGCGGGACGCATAAGATGTGGGTAATCACCAGAAATTGACCATTGACATATTTGCATAAGCGTGTTACGATTCCTTCATCTAGCCGCCGCTCAGTAACATAGTTTATCTCTGCAATACTCCGATCTGCTATTTTGCTATCATAACTAAGGAACTGCTGCGGCAAGCGGGCGCGTATTCGCTTATTATGATCCTATATCGTGGTATTCGCTCTCTTATGTAGAGAGCGTCAATCGGCTTTTATCGGACTGTTCTATTCACACAACTAAATATATACCTGCGCCGTGCATAGCATGGGAAGGATGAGCGTGCAGAGTACATCTGCGCATGTTCTTAATTAGGAGGAGCTATGTCTTTTAAGAAGGATTCGTATAGACAAGGTTGGTATTTGCTCGGCGGATTAGTGTTGCTAGTCTGCATTGGGCTAACTACAGGCGGCGTGTTCGCAGGGAGGCTCACCGATACTACGGCGGGTCTTGCCCGCAGCGCGCCCGCCAGACCTGCCCACCCCGCTAACCCAGGCGGCACTGATCTAGTTATCAGCCAGGTGTATGGAGGTGGCGGGAACAGTGGCGCGACCTACCGCAATGACTTCGTGGAGATATTCAACCCCACCAACGCACCGATTAGCTTCGCGGGTTGGTCCGTTCAATATGCCTCAGCGACGGGCGTGTTTACTACTGCCAACAATCAGTTGACCGTCATCACGGGCACGATACCCGCCGGTGGATACTTTCTCGTGCAAGAAGCGGCAGGGGCAAACATTACCACTACAATACTCCTGCCGACCCCGGATGCTATCGGCTTGAGTAACCTGTCGGCAACGAACGGCAAAGTAGCCCTTGCGAATGTCAGCACACCTCTAGGCTGCGGCTCCAACCATACCACCGGCACCTGCGTTGGCAACCCCAACCTGGTTGACTATATCGGTTATGGCACTGCCACCGACTACGAAGGCACAGTAGCTGGCGCGCTGACCAATACCACAGCAGCAATACGAAACAGCGGGGGCTGCACTGACACCGATGTTAACTCGGCGGACTTTACTGTAAGTGGTCCGCCTAACCCACGCAACAGCGCCTCCACACCCAACCCCTGTGGAGGGGGAACCCCTCTAGTGACAAACACTCCCACAAGCACACCTACGGGTCCGACGAACACACCTACAAATACTATCCCTCCGACTGTTACATCCACATTCACAAATACACCCACGCCAACCGCCACGCACCCTCCCTCTACAGCAGTAGTTATCAGCGAGTTTCGAACTCGCGGCTCGGCTGGCGGCAACGATGAGTTTATCGAACTGTATAACCTATCTAATACCGATGTAAACATCGGTGGCTGGAAGGTCAACGGCTCAAGCGGCTGCGGACCTACTGTGATTACCCGCTTCACCGTCCCCGCCAACCTGATGCTGCCTTCGCATAGTCACTACCTTGCGGTAAACTCTTTGGCATATAGTGGCACGGTTCCGGGCGACATCACATACACGACCGGCATCGCCGACAACGGCGGCATGGCGCTGCTCGATGCCAGCAACCTCATCATAGACGCTGTTGGCATGTGTATCACAACTACCTACTACGAGGGCACCCCTCTCACGCCTATGTCGGCGAGCACCGACCAGAGCTACGAGCGTCTGCCGGGTGGCGCGGCGGGCAACGGCCAGGATACCAACGACAACTCGGTAGATTTCTTTTTCAATGCGACCAGCAGCAACCCCCAGAATCTGTCAAGCCCGCCTGAGCCGCCGTTCCCCACTGCTACAAGCACAGCTACGGCGACCGCCCTTGCGACAAGTACGGCTACGGCGACCCCCACATGCCCTCCGGTGACACAGCCTGTCAGCATAGTGGAGTTCTCCTTCAATCCGGACCCCATCACCATCTACCAGGGCGCGACTGTTCAGTGGACCAACAACGGTGGTAGAGCGCATACTACGACCAGCGACAGCGCAGTCTGGAATAGCGGAACCCTCAACCCAGGCCAATCATTCTCGTTCACCTTCGGCACGCCGGGTACATTCCCTTACCACTGCGCCATCCACACGTTCATGACCGGAACGATCAACGTGTTAGCAGGTTGCCCACCGCCAGCTACTGACACACCAACCCCCACCAACACGCCTGCCTTCACCGACACACCCACGTTTACCAACACGCCCATACCTACAAATACATCTACTAATACGGCTATCCCCACCAATACATCAACCGACACACCTATACCCACATTTACCTCTACCAACACATCTATACCCACATTTACCTCTACTAATACGGCTATCCCTACAAGCACCTCTACCAACACACCCGTGCCTACGAGCACCTCTACCAACACGTCTATACCTACGTCCACGTCCACCGATACACCAGTCCCACCTACCAACACAGCCACTCCAGCCGGTATCATCAACGGGCACCTGACGTGGCAGGGAGTTGCCGCCGCTAATCGCCCGCTTGTCACAGGCACTCTCACTCTTTGCGTGAGCGGGTCCCAACAGAACTTCAGTTTCACTACCGACACGAGCGGTAACTTTACGATAACCACGGGCCTGCCTGATGGCACTTACCACTGGCAGACAAAGGGCGGTAGGCATATAACCAGCGCCTCGCCTACCGATGGTACTGACCTGACCATCAGTGGCGGACATGCTACTCAGGAGTTTGGCACTCAAAAGGGTGGAAACACCAATGCTGATAACATAGTCAATGCCACTGACTTCAGCAATCTCAAGGCCCAGTTTGGGCAGAGTGGAGTTAAGTCGGCTGACTTCGACTATAACCAGGTAGTCAACGCCTCGGACTTCGGTATTCTGAAAGGCAACTTCGGTCAGGCTGGACATGCTATAACCTGTCCGTAACGCTATTGCAAACGTAAACAAGAGCCACCCTGGACCAGTAGGGGGGGCTCTTGTTTGTATACACACTCCCACCTCAAGTTGTGCCCCTCCCTCCCTTCGTGGTACAATTGGCGACGCCAGCGAATCCTGTATACGTGGGAGGAAGCTTCTTTGAAGGTTTCGGTTGTTGTGCCTGCTTATAATGAGAAGGGCACCATACGTCAGATAATCGAACAGGTCAAGGCCGTGCCTTTCGACACAGAGATAATTGTGGTGGACGACTGCTCCACCGACGGCACCTGGGACGAACTTAAGAAGATGGCCGACGAGGGAATAATAAGGCTCTTCAAGCACCCGGTAAATCGCGGTAAGGGCGCAGCGTGCCGCACCGGCCTAGCCCAGATCACGGGCGACGTGATTATCATCCAGGACGCCGACCTCGAATACGATCCCTCCGACTACCCGGGTCTTCTTGAGCCGATAATACGAGGAAAAAGTAAGGTAGTATACGGCTCACGCTTCCTCGGTCCCCACAAAGCCATGTATTTCTGGCACAGCATCGGCAACAAGATGCTCACTCTCATCACCAACATTCTTTTTGACACCACGCTCACCGACATGGAAACCTGCTATAAAGTGTTCACAGCCGACATAGCCCAGAACCTCAGACTAAAATCGGAGCGTTGGGGTTTCGACCCCGAAATCACCGCCAAAATACTCAAAACGGGCAACCGCATCTACGAAGTACCCATATCCTACACAGGCCGCGAGTTTTGGGAAGGCAAGAAAATCTCCTGGAAAGACGCCTTCGTGGTAATCATGACGCTTGTTAAGTACAGGTTTAGGGACTAGGAGGCGAAAACGTATTACGTATTACGTATTGCGTAGAGGTTACGCAATACGTAATACGTAATACGCACTAGAAATGTTCATAGGCATAGACTTAGGCGGCACAAAGATTCTCGGCGTGCGGGCCGACGAACACGGGCATATCGTGGCCGAAGTGAGGAAGCCTACGGGCGCAATCCAGGGGCTGGACGCCGTGGTGGACCGCATCGTTGAGATCATACGCGAGTTGACGCCACCGGAAGGCGTGGCTGCTATCGGCGTGGGTGCGCCTGGGCCTTTAGACCCCGTAAAGGGCGTCGTATATGGCCCTCCCAACCTGCCCGGCTGGGTCGCCGTGCCATTGCGCCAGATATTAGAAGACCGTCTGCAATTGCCGGGGGGCACGCCTATTGTGCTGGGGAACGACGCTAACGCCGCTGCGCTTGCCGAACACAAGTTTGGTGCGGGGTCCGA
Source organism: Chloroflexia bacterium (assembly GCA_038324555.1). Lineage (GTDB taxonomy): Bacteria > Chloroflexota > Chloroflexia > QHBQ01 > JADMIH01 > JADMIH01. Next base: position 12,443 of record JBBQIC010000044.1, on the reverse strand, counting down.
GAAGAGATCGGGCAAGCCGATAAAGCACCTGGTCTACCTGACCATCAGCACCGGCATAGGCGGCGGTGTGATTACAGATGGTAAATTGCTGCTGGGAGCTACCGGCATGGCGGCGGAATTGGGCCATATAGTAATTGATCTACACGGCCCACGCTGCACCTGTGGCAATACAGGCTGCCTGGAAGCGATGGCTTCGGGCACCGCCCTGGCAAAAGAAGCCGCTACGATAGTGGCTGCCAGGCGCGAAACGAGCATGGCCGACGCGGTTGGCGGCAAGCCCGAAAAGATGACCGCCCAGATCGTGGTCGAAGCAGCCCAGGCGGGCGACCGCGAGGCTTGCGCCCTGATGGACAGAGAGGGTATGCTCGTAGGGGTTGGCGTCGTCAATTGCATTCATTCGTTCAACCCCCAGCTAGTGGTGCTAGGAGGAGGCGTAACGAACGCGGGCGATCTATTGTTTAACCCTGTGCGTGTCACGGTAGAGGCACGGATTATGCGGGGCTATATAGGAACGTTCGATATAGTGCCCGCCGCGCTGGGCAACGAAGTGGGCGCCCTCGGCGCGGTGGCGGTCGCAGTGGAAGGCATGCGCCCGTAGGGCGTAGATACAATAGATTCTTTTTCTCACTATTTTGGCCCCAAAGGGGCCAAAATAGTGAGAAAAAGAATCAGAAAGAGAAGGATATGGAAGAACACCGTCACGATCCCGCGCAAGCGCCGGAGTTTGAGATAATCGGCAAGCCCACCTTGCTTGCCAAGTTCGAGGGGCGTCTCGATGCCGAGCAGATACTCGACAGTTTCAAGCAGATAGGCTATCCTTTAGATGACGTGTCGGTGCTGTTCAGGATTGAGGGTAGCGACGAGGTGATTGACCTGACTACGGGCCAACTCGCGGCGGGCCAGGCCATTACCCAGGAAGAACTCAAACCCAAACAGCTAATCAGGGGGCAGACCGCCGTGCTGCTTCACCCGACTCCCGAACAGCTTGAGGCGGTGCGGCAGGCGCTGGCCCAATTCGGCACGCCCGATATAGAATACGCGGGCGAGACTCACGCTTTTGGCCGTCCCGGAGGCGTGGACCGCAAGGACGACCTCGGCGACCCGGGCCGCCCACCTGACTACGAAGGGCCTATCAAATAATGTTTCAGTTACCCGACTTCAGCAGCCCGGACTTCATTCCGAGATTCATCGGCTACCTGCTGGGCTTCGTGATAGGCACTACCTTTCACGAGTTCATGCACGCCTACTCAGCCCTGCGGCTGGGGGATGATACCGCCAAGAGGATGGGTCGTATCACCCTCAACCCCGCCGCGCACTTCGACCCAGTCGGTTTTATCCTCATGGTGATGCTCGCTATGGGTATCGGCTTCCTGGCCTGGGGCAGGCCCGTGCAGGTAAACCCCTACGCGCTTCGCTTCGGTCGCAGGGGCATGTCTATTGTCGCGGTGGCCGGGCCGATAACCAACCTTGTATTCGCTACCGCGCTCACTCCATTGTATAAGTTGACTGAGGTATGGCTGAACTCAGGTAGTCCTCCGCTGTTGGTAGATATTCACAGAGTACTCTTGTACATGATCTACGTCAATATTCTGCTGTTTTGCTTTAACTTGATACCCATCCCACCGCTAGATGGCTTTAATATACTGAGCGGCATACTCCCAAACGCTTGGGTCAGCATTCTGGAGCCTATACGCACCTACAGCCTACCGATATTGCTGGCTGCGGTCTTCTTCGTGCCCTATATAGGCAACGCGCTCAATTTTGACCTCAACCCCGTGGGGATCGCAATTGGCCCCGTAGCGACCCTTCTAAGAAATCTCTTTCTTGGGGGCTAATCATCTGATAACTCATGACCTTATGGGCCACCAACCGGCAATGAAAATGTAGGGTAGGGTAGGGGCGCACGGCCGTGCGCCCCTACGGGTTGCTCCTCCTATTTTCAGAAGAATGACAGAGGTGAGTGAATACTCGCTAGATAGCTGCCAGCTTATGAGATGGTTCTACAGGTCAACGCAGTTCTTCTCCGCACTCGTGGGCGGGGTAAGCGAGAGGGACATGGAAGATGCGCGTAGGGCGCTGGGTCCGGAACTATATAAGGTGTTTGCTGCTCTGCCGGGCCAATATAGACGACACATGCTTGCGGTCTACCGCCGTGTACGCCACGCAGGTTGCAACGGCCAACAGGTGTGGCAGGCCGCGCTCCTGCACGATGCAGGCAAGTACGACCCTGCGAGCAGGCGATACGTATCGCTGCCATACAGGGTAATAATCGTCCTGCTGGCGGCCACCGCCCCCGGCAGGCGGTTATTAGCAACGCTGGCAGAAGCAACAGACCAGAAGAGAGGCTGGCGCTACCCATTCTATCTAAACCAACGTCACGCGGAACTAGGAGCACAACAAGCGGCTCAACACGGCGCGTCACCAGAGGTAGTGAACCTGATAGCCAACCACCATAACCACGAAGATGAGAACCAGGAACTGAAAGTATTACAGGCGGCAGATGAGGAAAGTTGAGGCAAGGGCCCCCAAGCCTACGGTCTAAATGAGCATGGAAATAGAAACTCAAAACTCAAAACTCAAAACCCAAAACTCCTTCGAGGTAAGGCTGGAAGTCTTCGAGGGACCGCTCGACCTGCTCCTCAAGCTTATTGAGCGCAAGCAACTCGAAATCAGTAAAGTGGCTCTCGCTGAGGTAGCAGAAAGCTTTCTTACTTACCTGGACGCCAACCCCGACATGGCGCTCGGACCTCTCGCCTCCTTCGTTTGGGTGGCAAGCAAGTTGCTGTGGATAAAATCACAGTCCCTTTTGCCTAAGCCTCCTGTTACGCGCACCGAGGACGATGAAGAAGACCCTGGCGACGAACTCGTGCGCAGGCTCGAAGCCTACAAGCGCGTGCAGGAAGCGGCCCTCTGGCTGAGAGGGCGCGAAACACAGGGGCTAAGGTCATACGAGCGTCCCGCGCCGTTGGATATAGGGAGTATGCCAGGGCCGCCGCCCGAAGAACTGGGGCTTGGCCTGGACGGAGTGACCCTGGCGAAACTGGTAAGAATGGTGCAGAAGCGAATGCAACTAGCTATGCCAGCCCCTCCCACAGAGGGTACAGCCATAAAGGGGCATACTATAACCATAGCGGAGAAAGTGGCACACCTTCGTAAGCGGTTGAAGGGTCTGGTTGGCGGTGGCCGCATCCCGTTAGGCCAGGATTTTGTAGAAGCCGCAACGCGCTCTCGCACCGAACTTGTGGTATTATTCATGTCGGTACTTGAAATAGTACGTCGCGGGTATGGCACAGCCGAACAAGACGAGCTTTTTGGGGAGATATGGCTGAGTAGGGAATAGGGTGAGGGAATAGGGTGAGGGAGTAGGAGGAATAAAGACTACTCCCTCACCCTATTCCCTCACCCTATTCCCTCACCCTAAGGGGGGGACGTGTACAACAGTGTAATCGCCGGTTTGGAGGGGCGGCTCGAAAGGCTTGAGCGACCGCCCGTTATAACTATAACGACCGATTTCGGTCAGTACGACGGCTACGTGGGCACGATGAAGGGCGTAATATACACGCTGCTCCCCGATGCCGTGGTTGTTGACGTCAGCCACGAAGTAAGCCCCCAGCAGATACACGAAGGCGCGTTCATCCTCTACAGGGCTTACCGATATTTTCCCGCGAGCGCTATCCACATTGCCGTAGTAGACCCAGGCGTGGGCAGCACGCGGCGACCCATTGCACTTGTTACGCCACACGGCACTTTCGTCGGACCCGACAACGGCATCTTCACCTACGTGCTCAAGGCCGAGCAGATGCCCATGCAGCACCCCGACCTCGTAGGTGGTCCTGCCTGGGCGGGTGGTATGTGGAGCGTCGCACCCAATTGGGCGAGCGAGGACCTTCCAAATGGGCATAAAGAGCCTATCGAGGCTATGGGTATAGAGGAGTCCCGCGAAGTTGAGGCTGACGAAGCTGGCGCTGAGGAAGTCGAAGTCCTTCCACGAGCCTACCATCTGGTCAACCGCGATTTCTGGTTAGGGGACGTCAGCCGCACCTTTCACGGGCGCGACATTTTTGCACCTGTAGCGGCGCACCTCGCCAGTGGAGCGCAGCCCGAACGCATGGGCGAACCAATCAGCCTTGACAGCCTTGTAATGCTGCCCCTCAGCGCGCCTCGCGTGTCAGGGTCGGGTCGCGGCACGACGGTCCTGGGGCAGGTCATACATGTGGACCATTTCGGCAACATCATCAGCAACCTCACCGACCGTCTGCTCGTCCCTCTGCTCGACGACTCCACATCCGCGCCAGTCGTAGAGATAGGGGGTCACCACATCTTCGGGCTGGCGAACTCTTATTCCGACGTGCGCGAAGGGCAGCCGGTCGCACTCATCGGTTCCGAAGGGCTGCTGGAAGTATCTATACGCAACGCCAATGCCGCCCATCGCATGAAAGTACGCATCGGCGACCCCGTGCGCCTCATTATCAACATGCGCGACTAGATATTCCTGCTTCAGTTAACCGAAGGCTAGGTGAACAAGCGAGCTTCGCGCATGTCCCGCAATGTCTCATAGAAGGCGGTGGCTGTTTGGGTGAGGTCCGCCTCCGTATGCGCGGTGGAGACGATGCCTCCCTGGCCTGATAAGAGGTCCACGCCCCGGCGCAGCATCCCCGTTTGCAGGGCGGCCTTGATCTGCGGCTTGTTGGCTTCGCGCAGCGTCAGGATGTCGGCGCAGCCCGGCACAAGAGCGCCATCAGGGCTGGTCCTGGCTCCCCGCCCCAGCAATACGTGGAAAATTGAGCCGTCTCCATAAACGCAGCTACCTTCAATCCCAAGTTCAGCTATCGCCCGGTTCATCTCCGCTATCAGCCTGTACCCAAAACGCGCAGCCTGTTCCTGCGGCTCGCCTGTGGCTGCGATTTCGAGCATGGCGACGCCCGCCGACGCGCTCAGTGGGTTGGCATTGAACGTTCCTGGATGGTGGATTCGGCGGTAGCGGTTCCATTCGGCGTCGCCTGGGCGAAACTCGAGGGCCGCCATCACGTCGGCCCTGCCCACGACCGCGCCGCCTGGCAGCCCGCCCGCCACTATCTTTGCGAGCGTGGTCAGGTCGGGAATCACCCCGGTCTGCTGTTGGACGCCGCCGGGAGAGTAGCGAAAGCCTGTGATTATTTCATCAAATACCAGCAGCGCCCCGTGGCGGCGGGTAAGCTCGCGCAGCCCCGCCAGGAAACCTTCGGGCAGGGGGATGGTGCCGTAGGACGCGCCCGTCGGTTCCAGGATGACGCAGGCTATATCGCTGTCCTTGGCCAGGATGCGCTCTACCTCCGCCATGTCGGTAGAGGCGACCACCACATCGCCAAGCGTGGAGCGGGCGACGCCTACCGAAGACGGAACGTCGAAAGGCGCGTGGAAACCGGCTGTCATGGCGTCTGACCAGCCGTGAAAGTGTCCCTGGAACTTGAGGAACTTCTGGCGTCCCGTATGGGCGCGAGCCACGCGCACGGCCATCATGGTGGCTTCCGTGCCCGACTGGGTGAACTTCACCCGCTCGGCAGAGGGCACAAGGCGCTGTATCAACTCGCCCCACTCCACCTCCAACGGGTGAGACCCGCCATAGTGGGTGCCGAGGGCCATCTGCCTCTGCACGGCGTTCACAATCGCCGGGTGGCCGTGCCCCAGCAAGAGCGCGCCGTGCCCCATCCAATAGTCTATATATTCGTTGCCGTCCACGTCCCATTTACGCGACCCATCAGCACGGGCGATGTACACAGGCTCGATCCCACCAAAATAACGGTTGTCATGGGTTACGCCGCTAGGGAAGACCTTCAGGGCGCGTTGGTAGAGATTGTGGGAGCGTGAATTAGGAGTAGGAACGTTCTCCATTACAGGTGACTCCGTTGGCTATCTATACCTGTTCGAGTTCCAACACACGCAACTTCTCCGGCTCTGTGCGCGTGCTCAGAGAAAGAATCTCAAAACCGATAACCCTGCCGTCTTTGTCGAAATCTAAAATGATCCCAGGTTCAACTTCTGCCGACTCGACAATTGGAGTCTCATCGAGGCGCAAGTAGAGAGCATCATTCTCTTTGTCAATCTTCAATCTCATTATAAGTGTTCAGAGTTGGGGTAGAGGAAAGCTCGTAGGCTTGGGGGACTACTCCGTGCCTGCCCTCTCTCCTTACCGCCAACATCCGGGTACGCGAACAGGGCAGGCACGGAGTAGTCCCCCAAGCCTACGAGCGCACATACACGGGCAACTATCTTCTGAAGAGTAGGCGCATTACCGCACGCAAGAAGAGCAAGCCGACGATCCCCCCAATGGTAAAGATAGCCAGGCCACGCTCTATCGGCAGGCGCTCTACTACCTCGCCACTTGGCGGCACGTAGCTTCTCATCCTCCACCACAGGCGCAAAATCTCCCGAAAGGCCCTGAGCACGACTCTGACGCTGGCCCCCGACTGCTCGCCTTCGAGACGCGCATAGTGGTTGACGCCGACCTGGGTCATGGTGCGCCCCTGCGCACGCGCCTTGGTCAATATCTCGGTGTTGATGAGCGCGCCCGGCGACTCCAGGTTTATGCCGCGCAGCACATCGGCTTTGAACACCTTGAAAGCGCAGTCCAGGTCTTTGATGTGGATGTCGAACATCAACATGACCGCCGTGCCGAACAGCTTGGCGTTGAGAAGCCTATGAGCCGGGTCATTGCGCTTGATGCGATAGCCCGCGACTATGTCGTAGTCCTCGACGTAGGGCGTGAGCCGGTGTATATCGTTGATGTCAAACTGACGGTCGGAGTCCATGAACATGACGTAATCGCCGGTAGCGGCGTTGAAGCCACTGGTGAGGGCTGCGCCGTAACCGCGATTGACGAGGTGGTTCACCACGCGCACATGGGGGTCTTCATCGGCCATTTGCTGGGCGATTTCCAGCGTGCGGTCTTTGGAACCGTCATTGACGACAACCACTTCATAATCGGTAAAGGCCGTGGGGAGCACCTGCTTGGCTTCCTCCACTACTATCCGGATGTTTGGCTCTTCGTTATGCGCGGGCAAAACGAGCGAAATCTTACCCTTCACCTTACTGTCCCCGGACGGTTCGTGTGTAAAAGTCCCAGGACGATCTACTGTTTCGATCAACGATGCCTCCAAGACAAATAAGCTTTGATGAAATAATTTGGCAATTTCACAAACGTGAACAGTTCGCTATACCGTATATAAATTACGAAACGTTAAGCCATTCAAGCGTATCACAAAGAGGCGGGCTAGTCAAGTAAGATTTACGTAGGGGAGGGTCTATTCAGGTCATTGAAGGAAGATTTACGTAGGGGCAGGTCTCTGTGCCTGCCCTGTTCGCGCACCAGGATGGGTGGGTGGGACGGAGAGAGGGCAGGCACAGAGACCTGCCCCTACGACCTCCCCTCTATAGAAAATGAATAGACCTTGCCGCCTGCCGCGTAAGTGTTCAGACTAGGGGGTGCCGTCGTAGGGGCAGGCCCCCGTGCCTGCCCCTAGTGCTGTTCCAATGAATACATTGTTCGATACTAAACCCATAATAGGCATCTTATGAGACTTCTTTTGCACAACTATCTGCTTGATTATGCACTAGGCGCGAACTTAAGGAGACTACATGGGCAAACAAACCCTCTGACCCGTGTCATTCTGAGCCGCAGCGAAGAATCACTGCGAGGTCGTAAGTGTTAGGGATGGGATTAGCGGTACTGATACTGCTTCCCAAACAGCTTGGTAAGGTGAGTGATTCTTCGCTGCGGCTCAGAATGACACGGGTCAGAGGGTTTGTTTGCCCATGTAGTCTCCTTAAGTTCGCGCCTATGGGGCAGGCACGGGGGCCTGCCCCATAGGCATTCCTCTACCCCAACTCCTCTGAAAATAGAAAGGGCGGATCCCGTAGGGGCGCACGGGATTTCGCTTCGCTCCATTGCGCCCCTACACAGATGGCTATTTTCATTCGTGATGGTGGCCCGTAGGGTCATCTGAACACTTACCCTGCTACCTTTCACTTGCACAATGGGGCTTTTTGCGGTAAGATAAGCCACATGCGGGGTTTGGAGCTTGCAAGCCCCTACCTCGATTTATGGCGCGAAAGCTGCTAATAACCTATTACTGTGAAATCTGTCCGTGAGATAAGACAATTTGCTAATCAAAACCCTTCTATAAGTTCATGTCCGCTTACCCAAATGGAGACGCCGTCATATGCAACGCTCTCGTATAGTAACCCCACCCAAGGTCCGCGTCGCGCACGTTGAAGTGTCCGGAGCGCCCGAGTATGAGCAGGTCAAGCCCAAACATGCTCGTAGCCGCCGCGCCGCTCGCCTTACATTCATAGTGGTATTGGCGACGCATCTCTCGGTCCTTGCTGTGCTCTTTGGCTACGGTATGGCCTACAGCGGGCGCATATTCAAGGGTGTCCACGTATTGAACACCGACCTGAGTGGCCTGAGCCGCACGCAGGCGCAGGCAGTATTATCCAAGGTTGCGGCGGGCTACCCTTCCGATTCCCTTACGATAAACGGTTCCGGGCATAATTGGACCCTTTCACCTGCCGAGTTGGGATTGGCTGTGGATACGAATAAGACCCTCGACGTCGCAATGGGCATTGGGCGAGACGGCAATTTGCTGGCAAACGGCGGCAAACAAGCGCAGGCGCTGTTGGCGGGCACGCAAGTCAAACCTGTATTGAAGCGCGATGCCGCACTGGTGGATAAGGCTATCGCCAGAATAGCCGCCGACGTTGACAAGCCCGCCGTTGACAGCAAGTTGCAACAAGCGCCCGATGGCAGTGTGCTTATCACCCCCTCATCGTCTGGCACACTCCTCGACCGCAACGCCATGAGCAGCGCCCTGGCATCTTCTCTCGCCTCTACACCCTTCGCGCCCTTGCGAATCGTGATGAAGGACGCCGCGCCGAAGATTACCGAAAGCACCCTCAAAGACGCTACCGCCCAGGTTAGCGCGCTGACCGACCAGCCAGTCACGCTGAAGCAGGGGAAGCGCACATGGATTATCTCACCAATCGAACTACGAGGAATGCTTGACCTGTACGCGCCCGCAAGCGGAAGCGGCGACCCGACAGTGACGTTCAGCAACCAGAAATTAGCCTCTTACCTGCAACCCGTCGCCGAGACGGTCAAGGTTGAGCCTACGGACGCGACTGTCGTAATCGGCAAGGGCACAGTAACGCTCCAGCCCGACCAGGCAGGCACCGAACTGGACATGCCCGGCACGGTCGCCATGGTCCAGAAGGCAGTTGTCTCGACCGACCCCGCGGCGCGCACCATAGAGTTGCCGGTCAAGCCGGTCGCCGCAAACGTCCACGCTACCGACGTGCAGGCGGTTTACGACAAAGCCAACGCGCTCGTCACGCAGGGCATACGGCTGCGGTTCCGCGACGACGGCTATATCATGCGAGGTACTGCGATCACGGGCTTTCTTGACGTGGTACGCACCCAGGGTGGTCCTGTAGGGGCGCACGGCCGTGCGCCCCTACTAGTGATTGATCAGGACGTACTCTCAAACCGGATCGCCGGGATTGCCTACAACGTGAACAAAAGCCCCAGCGACGCGCGCTTCCGCATGGTGAACGGCACGCCCGCCAAAATCGCCGAAGCCAAAGAAGGCTATAAAGTGGACGTTTCTAAGTCGCTTGACTCCGCGCTCAAAGCGATTGACATTTATACAGGCGGCGACCGCTTGCAGGTGGACCTCGACGTAGCCGTAACCGCGCCAACCCTTACCGATGCCGACCTCAGCGCCGTGAACACGCCCGACCTGCTGGGCACAGGGCAGACCTCTTACGCTATATCGTCGCCCGAACGCGCCTGGAACGTGGGCCTCGGTACGCGCAACGTTGATGGGGCGCTCATACCTCCCGGCGGAATCTTCTCGACCGTAGACGCCATAGGCGACCTGACCCTGGCGGCGGGCTTCAAAATGGGTTACGCAATCATGAGCGACGGCAAAGGCGGCCTCACCACTGTGCCCGCCGAGGCGGGGGGCATTTGCCAGGTCGCCACCACCCTGTTCCACTCGGTGTTTTGGTCAGGTCTGCCGGTAGTAGAGCGTAACTGGCACTCTTACTGGATAGGCTTGTACGGTATAAAACCGACCGGCCTGCAAGGTCTCGATGCGACCATAGCGCCGCCCGAAAAGGACTTCCGTTTTAAGAACACCACCGGCCATTGGATACTTATCAAGGCCACAGCCGACGGCAAGAACGTCACTTTCCAACTGTATGGCGTGAACCCCGGTTGGAAAGTAAGCGTGAGCGGCCCCGTCATCACAAACCATGTGAAGACCGATCCTTCGCCGATAACCGACTACTCAGCCAAGCTGCCCACAGGCAAGAAGGTTCTCGTAGAGCACGCCCAGGACGGCTTCAACGCTACCATCGGCCGCACAGTCACCGATAGTAGCGGCAACGCCATAGATAAGTGGACCGCCAAGAGCTACTACGCGCCCGCGCATAATAGATATTTGGTAGGAACGGGGAACTAGTGCGATAAGAACGTTGGAACGTTATTAAACATCGGGCTTATATAGCGATCCCAGTGCCAGGCCGAACGCTACGTGCCGCACTATCTGGCCCCAAAACGTCTTCCAACTGAACAGGGTCGGTACCTGGCCGCTCTTCATGCCCGCGTGCCTCGGCTCTAATAGCGCAGCACCCGGATATAGGATAGCGTTCTCTAATTGCATAAAAAGAATGCCTCTAAACCATGTTGGCCCAGGCAGCCTCTTGTAACCCCACTTTGCGTAGACCAGCGTCACCGCTACCGAAAAGCCGAAATGGTTGGCAAGCCCTGTTATGACCCACGCGGGCGCGTCAGTAGTGAACACCTGCCCGACCAACTTGAGATCGTTGAAAGGGTGAGAACTCAGCTTATTATCAAGCCACATGGCAGCCAGATACGCATTCCCCGCAGCCAGGGCGGTAACCAGAATTCGCTTCATACCAACACCGAATCTCGCATAATTTCGCTTCCGGAGCGTCTTTCTCTCTAGAAATAAAAGAACTCTCTAATTGATACTCAAAACCTTGCGATAAGCTGCCGAACCCCTCGATGGGCCGACTACCGCCAGGTGAAGCTTTTCGGTCGCAAACAACCCCTGCGCGAGCTTCAGTACCTGGTCAGAGGTAACGGCCTCCACGCGCTCAAGCACATCGTCTACCAGGTGGATCTTGCCCAGCATCAACTCCTGCCAGCCCGCCCAGTGAGCGACGTAGCTGCTCCGTTCCAGACTGAGCAGCGTGTGTCCCTTGATGAACTCTTTGACCTTTCGCAGTTCCCAGTCGGGCACCGGCGTCTCCCGAATCTTGGCTAACTCGTCCATTATGGCTAGTATCGTGTTTGTCACGCGCTCGTTATCCACCGCGGCGTGTACCCCAAACGCTCCCACGTCCGTATACGTCCTCAAGAAACTGGACACGGAGTAAGCCAGCCCAAGATTTTCCCGTATCGAGACGAAGAGCCTGGACGACATCCCGCCTCCCAGGATTGAGTCCAACACGTCCTGAACGTAGCGGTCGGGGTGAGTATAAGGCAGTGCGGGCACGCCAACCATCAGGTTCGTTTGCTCGGTATCTTTCTTGTAGGTCGTCACACGAGGGCCTGTATTTTTGGCTGCATCCGGCGGAGGCAGGGGCACATAACCGTGTGCCCCTGCGCCCTGCTCGGAGCGGACCAAGTCGCCCCACAGCCGTGTAGTCGCTTCAACTACCGCCTCATGTGTGATATTGCCGGCAACGCTGATGACAATTGTCTCTGGGCGATAGTGCTGCTCGACATGGGCCATCAGGTCATCGCGCTTGATGCGGCGTACACTCTGGCGAGAACCTGCGATGTCGCGCCCCAGGGGGTGATCGCCCCACAACAGTCCGTCGAAAGCCAGGTCCACGATCTCGCCGGGTGCGTCGTAAGTCGAGTTTATCTCCTCTATGATAACGGCACGCTCCTTCTTGATCTCTTTAGGCTCGAACTGCGAACCGCGCAGCATGTCGGTGAGCACATCGAGCGCCGTCGCCATATGCTGGCTGGGCACGAGGGCGCGATAGTTAGTATGTTCCTGGTCGGTTGCCGCGTCCAACGCCCCGCCCAGACCTTCTATCGCCTCTGAGATTTGCACAGGATGGGGGCGGCGCGCCGTGCCCTTGAAGACCATGTGCTCTACGAAATGGCTGATCCCGCTGACCTCCGGCGGCTCAAGGCGAGACCCCACTCCAACATAAATCTGTACAGCGGCTGACCTCGTGTGGGGCATAGCCGCCGTGATTACTCTCAATCCATTTGGTAATACAGTTTTTTCGTACAATTCGTCTCTCTTTTGTGAAAGGGTGAGGGAATAGGGTGGTCCCGTTGGGGCGCACGGGCGTTCGACCCAACGGGACCACCCAATACCCACACCCAACTCTCTGGAAGTATTCGATAAGGATTCTGAGAG
>JBBQIC010000043.1:0-17286 GCA_038324555.1 Chloroflexia bacterium | reverse complement strand
CGGTTTATTTGCGGGGTTGGGGCGACCTTTGTGGTCGCCATATTGCCTTTTTTGAATACGGTTTCTTATTCTTTTTCGTCATGTGGGCGACCAAATGGGTCGCCCCTACCCGGCTATCTTTTCTACCCCTAATCTGAACTCTTACTTTGAAGAGAAATAACAAGCCAAGAAAAGTTTGTGAAAAAGTTGACAAACTTTTCTTGGCTTGTTATAATGCAGGCGAAACGGGCCAGTACTTCCGATGATTTGACGTAGGCCTGGGGGACTACCCCGTGCCTGCCCTGGCGGTTTACCCTCAGCATCCAGGCGCGCAAACAGGGCAGGCACGGGGTAGTCCCCCAGGCCTGCAAGATTGGCAGGGACTTGTGCGGTTGAAGCGGCGTTGTGTCCTGTGATATAATGCGCGGGCCACGCTTCCAGGGTCTGAGTTGAGGAAGGGAGCGGGCAAGGTGAGCGCAGTATGGGCGAAGACAAGGGTATGCTCAAAGCCCTGGCCCTGGCGACGCAACTTGGTTTCGCGGTGGCCGGGCCTATGGTGGTATTTATAGGTGGGGGCGTGTGGCTCGACAGCGTGTTGGGCACCGGGCACTGGCTCTTCTTCCTGGGCCTCGTGCTGGGAATCGGCTCGGCTGGCGCGGCATTATTTCAGATAGCGGCCTCTCAACCTGCCAGGAAGCCTGGTACGTCCATCAAAAAAGAGCCAGATACGACTGGCGGGACGGTAGAGGATAGACGGCGGACGATGGATGTTGACGATGATGAGACGACTGACGATTAGGCAAGCAATGATTTCAGGACAGAAGGGGTAGGTTCGATGAATCCTTTACAACCCGCGCTCCCTCCCATCAGCATCAAGGCTGAAACGATCTTCTATATTGGAAATTTCGGCGTCACCAATTCGATGATCTTCACCCTCATCGTGGTATTTGGATTGGCTCTTTTCTTCTTTCTCGCCACTCGGAGGATGAGTGTTGTGCCAAAGGGCGCGCAAAACTTTGCCGAGGTTATAGTGGAGTTCTTGCTGGGCCTCGTGGAGGGGACGGCGGGCAAGAGAGTCGGGCGGCGCATCTTCCCTCTTATTGCTACCCTCTTCATCTTTATACTGTTTGCAAACTGGTCGGCTCTACTCCCCGGCGTGGGCACTATCGGCAAGTGCGTGCAGGAAGAGAAGCCCATCGGGGAGTCGGCGCTCATCGTAAAGACCGCGTCCTTACCGTCGGTGCCTGCGCTCCAGGGGGAGACGAAGAGCGGTGGTCTGCCGACGCCCTCCGATATTGGCGCATGTGACAAAGGCGCCACGTTCATACCTTATCTGCGCGCTGCTAACGCTGACCTGAACACGACGTTGGCGATGGCGCTGATTGCTATGATAGTCGTGTGGGGATCGGGCATCGCGGCGCACGGCCTGGGAGGCTTCTTCAAGGAGTTGCTTACCCCGATACCACTGGCCCCGATACATATCATGGGAGAGTTAGCCCGCATTATTTCGCTCTCGTTCCGTCTTTTCGGGAACGTCTTCGGCGGCGAAGTGCTCGTGACCGTCATGTATGTGCTGCTAGGCAGCGTCTTCCTTGGATTCGGCACCTTTATCTTCCTGGGACTTGAATTACTCTTCGGGTTCATCCAGGCGATGATCTTCTCAATCTTGACGCTTGTATTCATATCCACAGCCGTAGCCGGGCATGGCGGCGGGCATAAAGACGAAGCCCACGCGGCTGCCGGTTCTGTAGAGGCCCTGGGGATCAGCGTCGCCGGGAAGATCACTGGGCAGGGTCCAGTAGGTAAACCCAAGAGCAATACCGAACGCCACCTCGGCGCTTAGGTAAAGTTACAACGTGAGACATGGAAGCCTCGCGCTTCCCGGCTCAAAATCGAGCCTCAATGGCGACCCACGGGGAGTGGGAGATTTATCAACCAATCTAACAGGCAACATAACAGGAGGAAGTTCAAGTGGACCTACATACTCTCCAATTCATAGCCCAGCAAGCAATAGACCCCGCGCACAGCGCCAAACTGATAGGAGCAGGACTTGCGATGGGACTGGGAGCTATCGGCCCCGGCATCGGCCTGGGTATCGGTACATACGGCGCGACGCAGGCCATTGGCCGCAATCCAGAGGCAGAGGGTCCGGTGAGGACAGCCATGATCCTCGGTCTCGGTTTCGCAGAGGCCGTAGCTATCTACTCCCTGGTTGTGGCCCTGGTCATCTACTTCATCGGATAGCCTTACCAGTTTTGAGTTTTGAGTTTTGAGTTTTGAGTTAGCGAACGAATAACTCAAAACTCCTACCGGAAGGGATTCCTTTATGGATAAACTTGGTATATTGTTGGGCAACCTGATCTGGCAGGCGTTGGCGTTCGGCCTGCTGGTCTTTCTGCTGCACAGGTTTGCCTATGGGCCGGTCATCAAAATGCTGGACGAGCGGGCTAACCGCATCCGCGAGAGCATGGAGCAAGCCGAGCAGATCAAGGCCGACAACGCCGCCGCCGCTCAACGCGCCCAGCAGCTGATCGCCGAGGCGCAGAACCAGACCCGCGACATGCTCGCGCAGGCCCAGCAGATGAGCCAGCGTACTATCGGGGCGGCGCAGGCCGAGGCCCGTGAGCAGCGCGAGAAGATGCTCGTTGACGCCCACAAGCAGATTGAGGCCGATACGCAACGCGCCAAGGACGAACTGCGCCGCGAAGTGGCCCGCCTTGCGATTATGGCCGCAGGTAAGGTGGTCGGCAAGTCGCTCGACACCCAGGACCATTACCGCCTGGTTGACGAGGCGCTTGCAGACGCGGAACGGACGGCGGGGTTTGGGCGTGGGTAGGGAATAGGATGAGGGAATAGGGTGGGGGAATAGGGTGAGTGAATTGGGCACATAACTACTCCCTCACCCTATTCCCTCACCCTGGAGGAGAGACTGAGTGGCACTACGTGGAGCCGCGGCGCGGCGGTACGCGCAGGCAGTATTCGATATAGCAAAAAATACCAATACACTTGACAAGTGGCTCAACGACCTGAACACCATTAATGGGCTGCTGGGTAACCAGAGCGTGGTCGCCCTTCTTGAAGACCCAAATCTAAAGGAAGAGGACCAGCGTCGCGTTATTACCGACAGCCTCAAGACGAGCAACGTTCAGCCTGTGGCAATCAACTTGCTCTACATGTTGGCGCAACGCCAGCGTATGGCCTTGCTGCCTAGAATAGTTGAGTCGTTCCAGGAACTATACAATAAAGAGAAGGGCATCATGGTAGCGGATGTGACAAGCGCGGTACACCTGGATGAAGCCCACCAACAACGGGTGAAAGCAGAACTATCGAAGATCACCGGCAAGACCATCGAATTACGGGTCCATGAGGATCCCAAAATCCTGGGTGGCCTCATCACGCGCATCGGCGATGAATTGATAGACGCAAGCGTCGCCACCCGTCTTGCCAGTCTCGGCCAGCGATTGGGTTAGAACGTTGGAACGTTGGAACGTTAGAACGTTGGAACGTTCTTAACGAAGAAGGAGAAAATCATGGCTCTACGTGCAGAAGAAATTAGTTCCATAATCCGAGATGAGATCGAGCATTTCGGGCAGCCTACGCGCACGGTCAACGTGGGCACGGTTGTGGAGGTCGGCGACGGCATCGCTCGCGTCTATGGCCTCGCGGGGGCGATGGTGTCCGAACTGCTTGAGTTCAAGACCACTAAGGGTGGGACGGTAATGGGCATGGCCCTCAACCTCGAAGAGGAGTCGGTAGGTGTGGTTATCTTAGGCCCGTATACTGACATTGAAGAGGGCAACACCGTGCAGACGACCGGGCGCATCGTGGAGGTTCCGGTTGGTGACGCGCTGCTTGGGCGCGTGGTCAATGGATTGGGTCAGCCAATTGACGGTAAGGGAGCGTTGCCTTCCGATTTGAAGACCCGCCCCGTGGAGAGGATCGCGCCTGGCGTGGTCTATCGGCAGAACGTGGACACCCCCGTGCAAACGGGCATCAAAGCTATCGACTCGATGATACCCATCGGCCGCGGCCAACGCGAACTTATCATCGGCGACCGCCAGATCGGTAAGACAGCCATTGCCATTGATACGATTATCAACCAGAAGGGCGGCGACCTGATTTGCATCTACGTGGCCATTGGGCAGAAAGCGTCTCAGGTGGCGCAGGTCGTGGGTATCCTCGAACAGTATGGCGCGATGGACTACACGATTGTAGTAGCGGCAACAGCAGCAGACCCGGCGGCGCTCCAGTACCTGGCCCCTTACGCTGGTTGCGCAATGGGCGAAGAGTTCATGGAGACGGGCCGCGACGCGCTCATCATCTATGACGACCTGAGCAAGCACGCCTGGGCGTATCGCCAGGTGTCGCTCTTGCTGCGCCGACCGCCAGGACGCGAAGCGTATCCAGGTGACGTTTTCTATCTGCACTCGCGGTTGCTGGAGCGCGCAGCTCGTTTGAGCGAGGAGCGTGGAGGCGGTTCGCTTACCGCGCTGCCTGTGATCGAGACCCAGGCCAACGACGTATCGGCCTACATCCCGACCAATGTTATCTCTATCACCGACGGGCAGATATATCTGGAGTCTGACCTCTTTTATGCCGGAATACGGCCCGCGCTCAACGTGGGTATTTCCGTGAGCCGCGTGGGAGGAGATGCCCAGATCAAGGCGTACCGGCAGGTGGCGGGCAAGCTCAAGCTGGATATGGCTCAGTTCCGCGACCTGGCGGCTTTCGCCCAGTTCGGCTCGGACCTGGACAAGGCTACCCGCGCTCAACTAGATAGGGGACTGCGCATCCAGGAAGTGCTGAAGCAACCCCAGTACAGCCCCTTGCGCGTCGCCCAGCAGATATCCATCCTGTATGCCGTAACCAACGGCTACATGGACGACGTACCAGTAGATAGCGTGCGCGCCTGGGAGGACCAGTTCCACGATTTCGTGCGCAACGCTCACCAGGAGATACTGGACACAATCACAAATGACAAAGTGCTGTCTGATCAGACGATAGCCGCGTTGCAGAACGCGATAACTGAGTTCAAGAGGACGGTCAGCTTCTAACCGAGTTTTGAGTTTTGAGTTCTCGTGGCTCGAATAACTCAAAACTCAAAACTCAAAACTTAGGTGAAAAGATGCCAAGCACAAGAGAGATACGCCGGCGTATCGGTTCGGCGAAGAACATATCGCAGATCACACGCGCTATGGAAATGGTGGCAGCGGCTCGCATGAAGCGCGCTCAGACGGCGGTGTTGGCGGGACGGCCGTACGCGGAGAAGATAGCGGAGGTGATCGAAAACCTGGCGGTGCGCATCGCGGCCTCCGGCGAATCTGAGCATCCACTGTTGCACTCTCGCCCGATTAGAAACATCGCGGTGGTAATGGTCACGGCGAACAAGGGGCTGGTAGGCGCGCTCAATACGAACGTAATTCGCCGGACGACGCGCTTCATCCTCAACGAAGCGAACGCAGAGGTGGAGATAATAGCGGTGGGACGCAAGGGGCGTGACTTCATGGTGCGCTATGGCCGCCCGTTGGTGGCAGAGTTCAACAGTATAGGAAACAGGCCCAGCATACGAGATACATATCCCATAGCGCGAGTGGCAATTGACGAGTTCACGAGCGGCAAGGTGGACGCGGTTTATCTCGTGTACACGGACTTCGTAAATACGCTCGTGCAGAAGCCAACCCTGTACAGGCTGTTGCCCGTAGACGTCAGCGCCGTGGGAGAAGGTGTAGCAGTCCCAGGCGAGAATGCGCCACGAGCCGCGCATGGCCCGGTGATTGACTATATCTACGAGCCGGACCCGCAGCAGGTGTTATCCCAGCTTGTGCCCCGCTATATAGAGGTGCGCATTTACCAGGCGCTACTCGAACACCAGGCGTCCGAGTACAGCGCCCAGATGGTAGCCATGCGCAATGCTACCGACAACGCTAAAGAAGTTATTTCAGAGCTAACGCTAGCCTATAACAAACTGCGTCAGGCCAACATTACGAGAGAGATTATCGAGATTTCCAGCGGCGCGGCAGCGCTTACTGGGTAGTGCTGAGTGCTGAGTGCTGAGTTATCGAATCTTAAAAGCACTCAGCACTCAGCACTCAGCACTCAGCACTAAGGAGAACGAGATGCCAGCAACAGGGAAAGTCGTGCAGGTGACGGGGCCAGTGGTGGATATTGAGTTTCCGCCCGACCAGTTGCCCGCAATCTATAATGCGATTGAGATACAGACAACGGGTTCGTTGGCCGAGGCTAACACTAAGGGCCGTTTGGTTTGCGAAGTGCAGCAGCACCTGGGGAACGACTGGGTGCGCGCGGTGGCTATGACCACTACTGACGGCCTGCGTCGTGGGTTGGACGCGGTTGATACGGGTAAGCCTATATCTGTGCCTGTAGGTGAAGGCACGCTGGGCCGCGTGTTCAACGTGGTCGGCGAAGCGGTTGACGAGAAAGGGCCTGTCAAGGCTACGGAGTATTACTCGATCCATCGCCCCGCGCCTACTTTTGAGGAGCAGTCCCCGACCGCACAGGTGTTCGAGACGGGTATGAAGGTTGTTGACCTGATCGCGCCGTTCACCAAAGGCGGCAAGATTGGCGTGTTTGGGGGCGCGGGCGTTGGCAAGACCGTGATCATCATGGAGCTTATCAACAACGTCGCCAAGCAGCACGGCGGTTCGTCGGTGTTCTGTGGAGTGGGCGAACGCACCCGTGAGGGGACTGCTCTTCTCAAGGAGATGACCGAGTCGGGCGTTATGGACAAGACCGTGATGGTCTTCGGCCAGATGAACGAGCCGCCGGGAGCGCGCCTGCGCGTGGGGCTGACCGGACTGACGATGGCCGAATACTTCCGCGACACCACGGGCGCGGACCTGCTGCTGTTCATAGATAACATCTTCCGCTTCGTGCAGGCGGGGTCCGAGGTGTCGGCTCTGCTGGGCCGAATGCCGTCAGCCGTGGGCTACCAACCGACGCTGGCGAGCGAAATGGGCCAGCTTCAGGAGCGCATCACGTCTACCAAGCGTGGCTCTATTACGTCGGTGCAGGCCATCTACGTGCCCGCCGACGACTACACCGACCCGGCTCCCGCCACGACGTTTGCCCACCTCGACGCTACGATTACATTGGAAAGGGCAATCGCCGCATTGGGCATCTTCCCGGCGGTGGACCCGTTGGCCTCTACGTCGCGTATCCTTGACGTTCGTATAGTGGGTCAGGAGCACTACGACGTTGCCCGCCAGGTGCAGAAAGTGTTGCAGCGATATAAGGACCTGCAAGACATCATCGCCATCCTGGGCATCGAAGAACTTTCCGAGGACGACAAGTTGACGGTGGGTCGCGCCCGCCGCATCCAGCGATTCTTGTCGCAGCCGATGAGCGTCGCGGAAGCTTTTACTGGCACGCCCGGCGTGTACGTGCCTATCGCCGATACCGTACGCGGCTTCAAAGAGATACTCGAAGGCAAGCACGATACGCTCCCGGAGCAGGCGTTCTACATGGTCGGCACGATAGAGCAAGTGCAGGAGAAGGCACAGAAAATGCAAGGGTAGGGTGAGGGAGTAGGGTGAGGGAGTAGGGTGAGGGAATAGTCTTTATTCCTACTCCCTCACCCTACTCCTGGTATAATGTAGCAAGCAAAGGGGTGCGCCCAGAACGAGGAGGCCTCGAATTGAAGGGAACCAGGTACGCTCTCTCCGCCCTATTTATCATGGCTGGGTTTGGTTTGCTGGCGTTAGGGCTTTATGCGCACCCATCTCTGAATGCTTCAGCAGGCACAATCAAGGCGGCTATGTTGAGCGACAGGCCCGTTACGACAACGACCCCGGATGTCACGGACACGCCTATTAGCACGCCGATACCGGAATGCGGGTTCGCGTGGCGGGTGGTTGATAGCCCAAGTCCAGGGACCGGTAGCCAGCTATTTGCCGTATCGGGGATCGGGTCAAACGATATTTGGGCTGTAGGCTCGTACTTTACTATGACCAATCCGAGAGCTAGATCGCTGGTCGAGCACTGGAATAGCTTTGAATGGAATGTAGTACCCAGTCCCTACTTCCAGGATGAGAGAGATTTCCCGAGGGCAGTGGTTGCCATTTCGCCTAGCGATGCGTGGGCTGTAGGTGAGGAACACAATTATGTTGGCAGAACCCACGCACTCAGGATGCACTGGGCTGGCACCCAATGGAATAATGATGTATTTGACCAAACTGGACGGGATGACAATCTGACCGGAATAGCAGCCATCTCGTCGAATGACGTATGGGCCATAGGGTATTTCAATGACTTATCGTGCTGCTATACGATAATATGGCACTGGGATGGCGCTTCGTGGACACTGGCTCAGAACCCCGCTCCGGGTAGAGGTCCTATCCTCAGAGGAGTATCGGCTGTTTCTTCAAGCGATGTCTGGGCTGTGGGGACAGGTTTCGGCCAGCCTAGCACTCTGCACTGGGATGGCGCACAGTGGAACATAGTTGCAAGTCCTACTCTTACTTATACAGACAGCGGGCTTAACTCAATAAACGCGATTTCAACAAACGATATTTGGGCGGCGGGCTACTCCAGTGATGACACTTCTGATCACTCGCTGGTTGAGCACTGGGATGGTAGCCAATGGAGCGTGATTCCAAGCCCTGATGTGGGCATCCTCAATGGAATTAGCGCCGCGTCGTCTAACAACGTGTGGGCCATTAATGAGAGAAATGGCTTTCTGCATTGGGATGGCACATCTTGGAGCGCCAGTTCCGGCCCTAGCAACCCAAACTATGCTCTGTCTGGTATTGTCGCTGTCTCGCCAAATAACGTGTGGGCTGTTGGCAGTACCAACGGGTACTCTGGACAGACTCTGATCGAACGCTACAACGACCCTTGCTCGCCGCGTTTGGTCGGGCACGTTACCTGGCAAGGGCCGCCCTCTCAGCCAAGCGTGCGCCAGCAACTTCCGATTACTCTTACGCTCAAATCGAACAGCGTCGAGATGAATTATCCTGCCGAGAACACGAACGCAAATGGATACTTTGAAGCCAACGTGGCAAACCTGCCCGCAGGAAATTACCAGTGGCGCGCAAAAGGGCCGAAATACCTGGCGAATGTGGGTACGCTGACCCTTGGCGGAACGGTGACTACCACAGTGGATATGGGGGCACTGGTAGTTGGAGACGCCAACAATGATAACCAGGTAGGCGTTTCTGATTTCAATATTATCAAGGGTACCTTTGGCAGAGCGGTGGGAGAGCCTGCGTATGACGAGCGGGCAGAGTTTACGGGAGACAGCATGGTCAACATTGTTGACTTTGGCTGGTTGCGTAATAATTTTGGTAGAAGTGGCGCGCCGCCAAGCTAACCTGAGTAATTGAAAGGAGCGATGATATGCCTCTACAATTAGAAATAGTGACCGCCGAGCGGATGGTGTTCCACGATGATAACGTGGACATGGTGATAGCACCCTCGGTGGACGGGCAGGTGGGTATACTGCCCAGCCATGCGCCGTTGCTTACTGTGCTGCAAGTCGGCGAACTGCGGGTGCAGAAGGGCAATGATGAACAGAGCATCGTCATCGCGGGCGGCTTCATGGAAGTGCTCAACAACAAAGTGACGATACTGGCCGACGCCGCCGAGAGGTCGGAAGAGATTGACGTTGCCTCAGCAGAGGAGGCTCGACACCGCGCCGAGCAGACCCTGGCGAACAAAGGGCAGGAGGGTGGCGACCTTGCTGCAGCAGAACTGGCAATGCGTTATAATATGATGCGGTTACGAGTTGGATCAAAGCGTCGCACTCGCCGAGGCGAGTACAGCGAGGAGCGTTAAAGAGTGGCTTTTGCCCGTTCAATAGGAATAGACCTGGGTACTGCTAACGTGCTTGTGTACGTCAAGGGTAAAGGGGTCGTACTCAACGAGCCTTCTGTCGTCGCGCTGTCCACGAAGGACGGACGCCCCAAAGCGGTGGGTAAGGCCGCGTATGACATGCTGGGGCGCACGCCGGATACTATCGAAGTGGTGCGTCCGATGCAGAACGGCGTCATCTCCGACTATCTCGTTACGGAGGCGATGTTGAGGAACTTCATCAAGCGCGCCGTCGGCCCGTTCAGCATGTTCAAGCCCAAAGTCATGATCTGCATACCTGCAGGCGTGACCAGCGTCGAGCGAAGGGCCGTGCGCGATGCCGCTATGCAGGCGGGCGCGCAGGCGGCGTACCTGATACGCGAGCCTTTAGCAGCCGCCATAGGCGCGCGCATCCCTGTGGACGCGCCGACGGGCAGCATGATAATAGACATTGGCGGGGGCACCAGCGAAGTAGCCGTGATTGCCTTGAACGGCATCGTGGTCAGTAATTCAATACGGGTGGGCGGGGACAAGCTCGACCAGGCGATTGCCTCCTACATCAAGCGCAGGTACAACCTGCTCATCGGCGACCGCACCGCCGAGGCGCTCAAGGTAACTATCGGCAGCGCGTTGCCTCTCGAACCATCAGAAGAGCTTACGATGGAGGTGCGCGGGCGCGACCAGGTGCAGGGTCTACCCCGCACGATAATAGTGCATACGAACGAGGTCGTTGAAGCTATAGGCGAGCCTCTTGAACAGATCGTAGGCGCGGTCCGCCAGGTGCTTGAGCGCACGCCGCCTGAGCTTGCTTCTGACATAATTGACAGGGGCATGATAATGGCGGGTGGGGGTGCGCTGTTGCGCCACATAGACGAGCTACTGACCCAGGTGACGGGCATACCATGTTTCGTGGCCGATAACCCCCTGGCTTGCGTGGCCGTGGGCACAGGTATGGCCCTTGAGAACCTAGAAGTGCTCAAGGACTCGTTGTCGGAGGATTGATAGTGGACGATGGACGGCAGACGATGGACGATGGTTCTAAGTCGTCCATCGTCCATCGTCCATCGTCCATCGTCCTCCTAAATTGAGCACACACATAGAACGAATTCGCAGGCAACTTGCGACTCTCCTTCAAGAGGCGCATCCACGTTTGATGCTCGCGCAGGCGCTTATTCGCTGCTTGCCGAATGACACTCTGCCCCCATTGCGTACAGCCCTTTACCGCTGGGCAGGATTCAGGCATATTGCCGAAAAGGTGACACTGGCCGGGACGCTCACTATCCGAGGCGCGGGCGATATATATTCCAGACTATCCATCGGCGAGTATACGTTCATCAACGTCCCCTGCTTCATAGAGCTAAACGCGCCCGTGTATATCGGCAAGCGGGTAGGCATTGGCAACCACCTGGTCGTCGTCACAAGCACCCACGAAATTGGGTCGGCATCGCAACGTATGTCAACGCTTACCCACAGGCCAGTGATTATAGGGGATGGCGCTTTCATCGGGGCGCGCGTCACTTTATTACCCGGTGTGACGATAGGCCCAGGAGCGTTCGTGACGGCAGGCTCGGTCGTGACCAGAGACGTGCCCGCTAACGCAGTGGTGGCGGGAAATCATGCGCAGGTAGTGAGATGGCTGGAATAGGGTGAGGGAGTAGGGTGAGGGAGTAGGGTGAGGGAGTAGGGTGAGGGAGTAGTCTTTATTCCTATTCCCTCACCCTACTCCCTCACCCTACTCAGGGGAACATATCTTGCTGACAAAATATTCGTGTGCGGGAGTTATTATGTGGCGTAGCTACCTCCGTAGCGCGATCAGGTACGTCGGATTGCAACGTGAAGTTCTTCACGTTCGATTGGGACTTGCCGAAATACTTATCCGCCAGATACCTTATTCCAGTTTCAACGACCTGCGAAGCCAGCTTTACCGGTGGGCGGGCTTTAAAGGCATCAGTAGAAGGGTATATATCGCAGGTAAACTTGGTCTACGAGGCGACGGCGACATCTATACGAAATTGTTTATTGGAGAACGCACGACTATTAATACACCGTGCCAGATTGAGTTAAGCGCACCTGTGCATATCGGCAAGCGAGTGGGCATCGGGCACAATACGATGATAATAACAAGTAATCATGAGATTGGGTCTGCGGAACAGCGCATGTCTCATATAAAAGCTGAACCAGTAACGATTGGCGACGGCACCTGGATTGGCGCGCGTGTTACAATATTACCTGGGGTCACAATCGGCCCAGGAGCGATGGTAGCAGTTGGCGCTGTCGTGGCGCGGGACGTACCCACCAACGCCAAAGTTGCAGGAAATCCTGCAAAGGTGATAGGCTGGTTGGACGCGCCGCCGGATTAGTGTGGTGGGCGATGGACGATAGACGGCAATTACTTAACACGTATATCTAATCATTGGTCCATCGTCCATCGTCAATGCCAGGCGGCGCCGACAGCTAGAAAGGAGAAAATCGGTGGCTAACGTAACGTTTGATAAGGTAGTGAAGCGGTATTCCGGCGATGTCCTTGCCGTCAAGGACCTTACCATGGAGGTCAAAGACAAGGAGTTCCTGGTATTGGTGGGGCCGTCGGGCTGCGGGAAGTCTACTGCACTGCGCATGATCGCGGGGTTGGAGGAGATTTCGGACGGCACGATCTCCATAGGCGACAGGGTGGTAAATAACGTCGCTCCGAAGGACCGGGACATAGCTATGGTCTTTCAGAACTATGCGCTTTATCCACACATGAACGTGTTTGACAACATGGGTTTTGCGCTAAAGCTGCGGCACATGCCGAAAGCGCAGATAAAGGAGCGCGTGGACGCGGTGGCCGACAGCCTGGGCATCAAGCACCTGTTGGAGCGCAAGCCTCGCGCCCTCTCCGGCGGGCAGCGCCAGCGCGTGGCTTTAGGGCGCGCCATTGTGCGCGAGCCGCAAGTCTTCCTGATGGACGAGCCGCTCTCTAACCTGGACGCAAAGATGCGCGTGTCCACCCGTGCAGAGATCAATAAGTTGCACCAGCGACTTCAGACCACGACGGTCTACGTGACCCACGATCAGGTCGAAGCAATGACTATGGGCGACCGAATCGCGGTGATGAAAGACGGAATATTGCAGCAACTTGATACGCCTCAGCGTCTGTTCAACAATCCCGTCAACATGTTCGTGGCCGGGTTCATCGGCTCGCCCGCTATGAACCTGTTCAACCTGACTGTGGAGCAGGTGAACAGCGACGCCTACCTGACCTCGGCGGGAACCGGCCAGGACAGCGCCATAAGGCTGAGGGTTCCCGACAGGTATCGCAACCAGATGTTGCAGTATACAGGCAAGCCCGTCGTGTTTGGCCTGAGGCCGCAGGACATACACGATACGCACTTTGCGAAGGGTATGCTGGCCGAAGACGAGAATCCGGAGGACCTGGTGAATGTGAGCACACGGGTGGACGTTGTGGAGCCGATGGGTAGCGAAGTCTATATATATCTACTGAACGGGCAAAACTCCATCAACGCGCGGGTAGACGCCCGCACTGAGGTCAAGCCCGGCGACTCGATTGACGTTTCCTTCAACATGGACAAGATGCACGCCTTTGACCCGGACACGCAGCAGTCCATTTTGAGCCAGGCGAAGCCGTGAGAACCAGGGTGAGGGAATAGGGTGAGGGAGTAATTCTTATTCCTTCTACTCCCTCACCCTATTCCTTCACTCTTGCTAATACTTTAGAAAGGTTTTGATTACACTATGCCTACAGAACACAAGACTTATGAATTAGTGGTAAAGCCGAGGGTGATTATCGGCAAAGATAGCAAAAAGCTGCGGCGGGAGCACCGTCTGCCCGCCGTGGTGTATGGGTTTGGGGTCGAGCCTACTCCCGTTGAGGTTGACCAGAAAGAGATGGAGCGTGTCTATCTGCACGCCGGAAGCAATGCTCTGATTGACTTGAAGATGGGAGATGACGGGCAGCCGCGCAAGGTGTTCATTCACGAAGTGCAGCGTAATCCCGTTAGCCATTCTCTCATACACATAGACTTCCTGGCGGTGAACCTGCGACAAGAGATAACGACAGCAGTGACGCTAGTGCTGGTCGGGGAATCTCCTGCCGTTGCGAGGAAAGAAGGAGTATTGCTCCATGCTCTCGATCACGTCCAGGTGAGGGCGCTGCCGTCTGACATGCTGCCTTCGATTGAGGTGGACGTTAGTGGTCTGGATGAAGTTGACCAGGCTATACATGTGTCCGACCTGAAAGTGCCTTCGGGCGTGGAAGTGCTCACGCCTGGTGACGAGCTTGTAGCCAAGATAACCGCCCTGCGCGCCGTCGTTGAGGAGGTTGAGGCTCCCGAGGCTGGGGTTGAAGCGGGTGAAGCCGCAGAAGCCGGCAGCACGACCCCTGAGTAAGAAGGGGCGTGAGGACAGAGTTATCCAGTTGGTTTATCACAAAGAGGTTGCCCCACAACGGCGACCTCTTTGTTGCGTTTGCCAGGAGAAACATTATCAAGTGAATTCACGTATAATAGGATAGGTAACAGTCCAACAAAAAGGAAAATGATATAGCATGGATACACTATTTAATTTAGCAAACCTCATACTGACTCTAATTGTCTTAGCGATTATAGCTCGCGCGCTTTTGTCCTGGGTGCTCCCTGTGGGGCGCGATCCCTGGACCAGGGTATTGGTCACAGTAACAGAGCCAATACTTGGACCTATACGGTCTCTCATGTTGCGTATTTTGCCTATACCGATTGACTTTTCGCCCATCGTGGCAATCCTGCTGATAAACTTTCTACAGAGATTGCTTCGGAGCGCATACGGCGGATACTAATTTGGTATAGAAAACAAAAACAACAGCCATGCGGCTGTTGTTTTTGTTTTCTATACTATCTTTATTCCCTCTATTCTTAGTTATGGACCTTGCTCCTCCGGCGGCGGTGGAGGATTGGCGGGGATCATGTCGGCTAGGAGACCGTAGACCATTGTGCTGATGGCGGCTCTCGTCGTGGGGGTGGTGGGGTTGAAATTGCCTTCTTCGTCGGGGGTGACAATGCCGTGAGCGTAGGCGGTCTCGACGTAGTAGAAGAGCTGTGAGCTGTGTTTTACGTCCCTGAAATGCTGGCCGTTGGGGGCGATTAACTTCCAGCCTGCCGCCTGCACGATACTATGGACCATTGAGCTTCGTGTTACGTTCGCGCCTGGTCGAAACGTGCCGTCTTCGTAGCCGTCCATAACGTTGCGGGCTGCGGCGGTTTCTACGTAGGGAAACATCCAGGTTGTGGGGTCAACGTCATTGAAGCGGGGTTCGGGCGGGGTTATTAGGCCCCAATGGAGGGCGGTCGCCAGGATTTTGGCGGTCTGCGCCCTGGACACGGGTTCGTTGGGGCGGAAGGTACCGTCGTCATAGCCGCTCATAATGCCTTGGTCGCTCAGGTATTCGATGGCCGCGAGGGCAGGATCGGATATGGGCACGTCGGAGTAACGCAGGGCGGCCTGGACTGTTATTTCGAGGCGCGAGATGTTTCCGGCGTGGTCGGCGGCGGTGATATGTATAACGAAGTCGCGCCCGCTTGCTTGCACGGTGGAGGTAAAGACCCCGGCTGCTTCCCCGGCCCGCGTATCGTTCACCGCGACGTAGGCTCCGGATTCCGTGTGGCCTCTGACCAGGAGGGGGCCGGGTTGGACGTAAGAGCCGTTTATGGGAGAATCTACGACCAGGATCGGGGGCTGGGTATCTACGGTTGTGTAGGCGTCGGGTTCGTCGCGCCAGGGTTCGACGTTGCCTGCGGCGTCTCGCGCCCGGCTCCTGAAGCCGTAGGTGTAGCCGTCCTGTCCCTCGTCGAAGGTGGCCTGGGCGTCTACAGTGGCGGATTTCCAGTCGGTCCACTTGCCATCGGGCATTGCTCGATACTGGATGTCGTAGGAAACGATGCCCGAACCCTTTGCGTCGTCTTTGCCCGCCCAGCGCACTACTATGTCGGGGCTGTTGCTGTAGACGGGGAGGGGGAGCACGGACGAGGTGGGAGGGGTGGTGTCGCCGCCCTTTGCTTTGCCGACCACGATGTCCACCTTGAGGGGTTTGGAACCCTGGTCGGCGAACCAACCCTGGCCGTCCTGCGTCATATCCCATACAACGACATAGTGTCCCGGCTGGGTGGGCGCGATCAGCTTTGCTGTGAGGGAAACGCTGCTTGCGAATGGGATATTGCCGGGTAGGGCCGTTTTGATTTCTTTTACGCCTTTAAGCGGCTTACCGTCAGACGTGAGCCACCTGTAGCCGAGGCTGACCGCGCCTTGCCCGGTGGCGGGCCAGGTTAGCGAGCCGCTGTTGCGTATGGTGAGATGCACCTCTGCGGTGGCGCCCGGAGCCAGGTTGCCGGGGGTGTCGTGTTTCGTGAAGACGGCTCGCATGGGCGGCTGGTCGCCAACGACTGCGGCCCTTATTTCGGGCAAGAGGTTCCACAGTCTATCGCCGGGGCAGGAGGAGGTGTTGAAAGCGCGGCCACAAGTCGTGCCCTTGTAATCGCGGTGTCCGGCTATCGTCGAACGCTCGTAGGTGACAGTGCCTCCGCAGTTGGTGTAGCCGGTGATAGGCGCGAGGCCGAGGGGGTCTATACCGCGCTGGTTGACCTTCCAGGAGATGAGGTCTATGAGGGCTGATTGAGCGGCGGCGGACGGGGCGACCTTCATAAAGTTGCCGATCATGCCGACGCCCATCGTGCCGGAGTTGAAGGGATAGGCGTGGCCTGCTTCAACGTCGTCTCCACCGGCGCGGCCTTCGTATATGACGCCGTTGGGGTCTATGAGGTAGTTGTAGCCGATGTCGCCCCAGTCGCGCGTGTGGGCGTGGTAGTACCAGATGGCGCGCACGCGGGCGGCGAAGTCGGTGTCGTTGTTTGAAGTGGCGGTGTGGTGGACTATGATATGGGTGACGCGCCTGTACTTGGGCGTCCAGTTTGGGCTGCCCTTGCCGTCGGGCGAACCCCAATCGGCGCGGGAGACGAGGGCGGGTTTAGGCGCGTCGGACGGAGTGCCCATGATCATTGCCTGGGGCCTTGGTGGGTTGGAGGTAACGCCAGCGTTGATGAAGGTGTAGGTGAGTTCGTGGAAGATGGGGGTTACGCCTGGCTTGTTTGTGTGCAGAGTTATGCGGCTCTGGACGTAGCGGTGGGTGCGGTCGGTCTGGTTTACCGAGACCATGCCGCCGAAGGTCTGGGTGATAGTATCTTGAGGGCTGAGAATGTCTTCCTCGTCGGCGCTCTGCCAGTCGTCCCACTTCTGTCCGTCGCGGCTGGTGCGTAGCTCTACGGATAGGGAGGTGTTGTCTGGAATGTCGGCCCACCAGCGCGGAGCGATGTCGGAGAAGTCCATGCTGGCTTTGGTGGGGTTGGATGTGAAGGTAGAGTCGCTGCTGCCCTGTGGTATAGTCAGGTTGCCGTTGAGAGACTTCTCTTTGGCGTCGGACCGGGTGTCGTTGAACTGCGCACCCATGAGCGTGTAGTCGGCCCCTGTGACGAG
>JBBQIC010000042.1:0-17337 GCA_038324555.1 Chloroflexia bacterium | reverse complement strand
TCGCTGGTCACGTATCTGATGGCGTTCGTATGGGTAAGAAAGAGAACGTGCCAAGGCGCGTGCTGGACGCCATTCCCCAACATCACGGCACTATGCTTATCAAGTTCTTCTATTACAAGGCGCTGGAGCAAGACCCCAACGCTAACCCCGACGATTTCCGCTATCCGGGGCCGAAGCCGCAAACCAAAGAGAACGCAATATTGATGCTGGCCGATGGCGTGGAGGCTGCGGTGCGCTCCATGGCCCAGAGCGGTGAGTTGGACAAAATGGCCCTGCGCGTAGGAATGGGCGATCTTGCTAACAGGGACGCCAGCGAAAGCCCCGTGCTCTACAGCAACGCCTCCTCGATGACCGCAGACGCCATCGCCTCCGTCGTACACAAGATTATCAGTGAGCGCATAGACGACGGTCAGCTTGACGAATGCGACCTCACGGTGCGCGATATTGCCCGCATACAGGAAGCCTTCGTCAGTATGCTCAAAGGTATCTACCACCCCCGCATACCTTACCCTGATGCGCCCAAGACAGATGCGGCCGTAAGCGCCGTGCAAGAACCCGTGCCCCTATCTCGCCAGCGCACGAGGCGTACCACCCGCCAGAAGGCGAAGCAGGCGTGAGGCGTGAAACGTGAACCGTGAATTACGATAGTCACATCTCACGTTTCACGAGTCCGGAGGATACATATGGACCTACAAGACACCAGTGGCGCACAGATAGCCCAGGACCCCGGTTCGGATTACCTCATTACTATACAGGTTGAGCCGCAATACGAGGCTAAACTGAACGCGGACAGGCTGCACAGGCTGGCGATTGGCGTATTGCGGGCCGAGGGCGCGCAAGGGCCGCTCGAGTTGGGCGTGGTAATCACAACAGATGATGAGGTGCTAACGCTCAACCAGCAGTATTTGGGGCACGATTACAAGACCGACGTGCTCTCTTTCGGTATGGAAGGGCAAGCCGAAACGGAAGCCATGCCGCCGCGCTTCGTCTCCCCCCCCGAACGTCCCCGCTACCTGGGCGACATAGCCATCTCATACGACCGCGCCGCAGAACAGGCCCCCGAATATGGGCACAGCGTGGACTCCGAGGTGGCTACCCTTCTCATACACGGCATCCTGCATCTGCTAGGATACGACGACGCGCAAGACGCCGAACGCCAACAGATGCAAGCACGCCAGCAAGGGCTTCTCGAAATTTATTATGAGAAACCGCAAAGACGCTAAGACACAAAGGTTTTCATGTTTATTCACCGCAGAGTAACTATGAGCGTGGGCACATCACCCGTAGGGGCGCACGGCCGTGCGCCCCTACCCGCCAATTATCCTATTTTCAGAGCAGGCGCAGAGGACCAATAGACCAATAATATAAGGGAAAACGGTCCTCTGCGTTCTCTGTGCCTCTGCGGTGAATAAACATGAAAACCTTTGCGTCTTAGCGTCTTTGCGGTTTCTTACCCTGTGGAACGTATGACACAAATCCGCAATCCGCCCGGTCGGGCGCACACTTTACAAGCGAGCTTTAGATACGCCTTCGCGGGCCTGTGGTATTGCTTTCGCACTCAACGTAACTTCCGTATACACGTCGCTATTGCCACACTTGGTGCGATACTGGGCGTGTTGCTTGGCCTGTCGTGGGCTGAATGGGCTGTGTTCACGGCTATGGTCGTGCTTGTGCTGGCCGCCGAAATGGTCAATACTATGGTAGAATCGCTCGTTGACCTGGTGACCACCGAATATCACCCTCTGGCTAAGATAGCAAAAGACGCTGCGGCTGGCGTGGTGCTGCTGACCGCCATTGGCTCAGTGGTTGTGGGCCTGTTCATATTTCTGCCCAAACTGCTGGCAACCATCAGATGAAAATCCTTGTGTTGGCCCCCCAGTGGCCCGACCCTCCTCGCCAGGGAGCCGCCATACGCAATCTCCATATACTCCTCTATCTCGCCCAAAGGCACGACGTAACGTTACTCACGTTCACTCCCGAAGGCGGGATAATTGACAGATCTCGCCTTGATTCATTATCCCAAGCGGAGATATTACCCGCGCCCACACGCTCCTCGCTCGACAGGTTCCGCACTCTGCTAACTTCCACACAGCCCGACATGGCCTGGCGTCTCCACTCCCCACTTATGCAAGAACGAGTGCGCCAACTGACCACGCAAGATCATTTCGACGCGATACACGTAGAAGGCATCGAAATGGTCCCCTACAGTCTCTTAGCTCAAGGAACTCAAAACTCAAAACTCAAAACCATGCCCTCGAACGAAGTGAAGGGTCAAAACTCAATCACGTATGATGCGCACAACGCCGAATACCTGTTGCAGCGCAGGGCTTTCACGACCGACCTGGGCCACTTCCGCCGATGGCCCAAGGCTCTCTACTCCCTGGTGCAGTGGTGGCGCTTACGAAGGTTCGAGATGCAAGCCTGCCTCAGGAGCGCGCACATATTGGCGGTATCCGAGAGCGACAAGGCTGCCCTGGCGAGGCTCACCCCCAGGGCGGCAGACCGTATCACCCTTCTGCCAAACGGGGTGGACACCGCTTACTGGTCACTCTCCGCGCATTACCCGCGTGAGGGCATCCCCCTTCCAGACGGTTCCCTGGTCTTTGACGGCACCATGGACTTCAGACCGAATGTGGATGCGGTTGTCTGGTTTGTGGGCAAGGTGTGGCCGCTCATAAAGGCTGAACGCCCAGAAACGCAGTTCTTCATAGTAGGTCGCAGCCCGGCTCCCCAGGTGCGGGCGCTGGCAAACGTGCCGGGCGTCACGGTAACGGGAGCGGTGGAGGACCCGCGAGCCTGGGTAGCACAGGCGTCGGTCTACGTAGTGCCCATGAGGATGGGGGGAGGTGTGCGCCTCAAGGTGCTGCAAGCGATGGCGATGGAGCGAGCAATCGTATCCACGCCCATGGGCGCTGAGGGTGTAGCGGTGGGGCGAGGCAAAGAAATGCTTCTTGCCCAATCGCCGGCGGCTTTCGCCAACGCCACGCTCTCCCTGTTGGCCGACCCGCAACGACGCGCCGCGATTGGCCGTGCAGCCCGTGAACTGGTATGGGCGCGCTACACCTGGTCTGTCCTGTTGCCTGTTCTTGATAACGTATATCTTACGGCTTCGAGCAGGTAGGCTCCTTGTCCTTGATGTTGTATTGCGCTCGCTCGTCGTCGGTGAAGTCGCGTTGGAGACGACTGCACAGATACCGCACCACGTCGTGATAGTCCGTGTACCACAGCCTCGCCGTTCCATCATCGCTGGATGTGAGCGCGTACTTGTCATCCGGCGAGAAAGCAACCGTAGAGGCAGGCTCTGCCTACGCTGTTTACCAAGAATATTGCCCTAGACAAGTTAGGGCGCTATAATTGGGTTGAAGTTAGGAGTAATATCATGAGCAGTAGAGCACGAAAAACAACACCCTCAACGAAACCTCGCCCACATCATAAGAACGGAGACATCTGGCAGCAACACCAAATGGAAAAGAATCGCGCGCTGATTGCGCTTGTGGAGTCTTGGTATGAGGAAGACTCTCAGCGCGATGCGCAGGAGGTTCAGGTGGAGTGGGACGAATTTAAGAAGGCTCTTGACGCTGATAGGCTTTCGGACCGGAAGCTGTTTCCGTGATCCGATGTGTACGAACCTATGGTGCTACGGCCACCGTACCGAACTGGCGAAAATGCTGGTCAAAAGCGAAGGCGTGTTTAAGTCCAAGCTTCTCGATGAAAACTTTGCTGGTGCAATCGGTAAAACTCCACTCTTTATCACCATAAGTACGGAAAATCTCCCAAGCGGCACGAATATCGTCTTCAGTGAGGTAATATATCTTGGCTAATTTACCACTGAAGAGCAACTCGCCAAGTTTTGTAGCCCGATCCCCTTGGTTACGTGCTTTCGTCAGTGTCAAGGTTTCATCAATAATATAGTCAGTCGTGACTAATGGCAAACGATTTTGACGTACCCATTGTTGTGCGACTTGATGATGAGCATCATCTGGGACAACATAGGCAAACAAAGCGCCTGTGTCAACATAGATCACAGCATCTTTCCATTCTTAGGATACAATACATCGTCGTGGTGTGTGGATATATCTGTTCGTCCATCTGGATGTGGAGTGTATGGAAGCGTAGCAATCTCATCCAAGAGTTTAGCCAATTCCTCACCGACGGCTGGTTCAACTGTTGATAATTCGGGTCGCTCAATCACAATTACCTCCACTTTAGCCCCTTCCGGTAGTTCAATAGGACTAAGTGGTCGGAGGACGCCGTTTTCATATATCACTTGGATAGGTTGCATCTTTCTGCCTTCTATTCTTTGGTTAAGTTTGGCTAACTCTTCCTGCTATTTTAGCATATAAACGACCCCTCAACAAAAGGAGCCTTCTATCAATTCTTAGTGTTCAGCCCGCGTAGGCGAGGCTTTGTATTCGTAGTCCGCAGATTTATCTGCCGGGCAGGCACACATACCCCTGCGATTGCTTCTACATTTGGGTTTATTTGGGGCAGGTAGGCTCCTTGTCCTTGATATTGTATTGCGCCCGTTCGTCGTCGGTGAAGTCGCGTTGGAGACGACTGCACAGATACCGGACCACCTCGTGGTAATCTACGTACCACAGCCGCGCCGTCCCATCGGCGCTGGAAGTGAGCACGTAGCGATCATCAAGCGAGAACGCCACGCCCCCGATTCCCCCGGCGTGACCGGTGAAGCGGCGTAGTTCCTTCCCTGTCTGCACGTCCCATAGCCTCGCTGTGAGGTCCTTGCTGCCCGTCACTGCATAGCGCCCATCGTGGGAGAATGCTACTGACCATACCTCGTCTGTGTGGCCGGGAAAACGGCGCACTTCATTGCCGGTCTGAGCGTCCCACAGGCGTACCGTGTGGTCATCGCTCACGGATAGGACGTACTTGCCGTCGGGTGAGAATACCGCAGCGTCCACCCAATCACTATGCCCAATGAAGCGGCGTAGTTCCTTACCTGTCTGGGCATCCCACAGCCGTACAGTCTTGTCCCCGCTAGCACCGGCGGTAAGCACATATTTGCCATCGGGTGAAAACGTGACACTTTCAACCGCACCAGTGTGACCTACGAAAGTACGCAGTTGCTTACCTGTTTGGGCGTCCCACAGCCGCGCCGTTTTGTCCTTGCTGCCCGTGAGCACGTACTTTCCATCAGGCGAGAACGCAACCCGGATTTTGCCGTCAGTATGCCCAGTGAATTGGCGTATCTCCTGGCCCGTTTGGGCGTCCCACAATCTGGCCACTTTGTCAGTGCAGCCTGTAAGCACATATTTGCCGTCAGTGGAGAATGCGACGCCGCCGACTGAGTCTGGATGAGCGAAGCGATGAAGTTCTTGACCTGTCTGGGTATCCCACAGGAATGCAACGTGCTCATCGCCAGCGATAAGTACAGACTTGCCATCAGGCGAGAACGCTACCCTTCCCAACTCACCCATATGCCCGTACTCGGGGAATTGCGGCGAGACGTGCGGCGTCCATATATCCCATAGCGTCGCCATCTTGTCATAGCCGCCCGTGAGCATATATTTGCCATCGGGAGAGACTGTGAGACCACGGAGTATGCTGCCGCCATTGAAGCGGCGAAGTTCTTGGCCCGTCTGGGCATCCCACAAGCGTGCCGTCTTATCCACACTGGCGGTGAGCACGTGCTTGCCATCGGGTGAGAATGCAACGTTCGATACCACGCTGGCATGACCGATGAACTGCGTCAGCTCCTTACCCGTTTGAGTATCCCACAAGCGCGCTGTCTTGTCATCGCTTCCAGTGAGCACTGACTTGCCGTCAGGTGAGAATGCCACGCCCCACACCCCGCCCGTATGACCTATGAATTGGCGCACCTCCTGACCGGTTTACGCGTCCCACAACCGTGCTGTGTGGTCATCGCTACCTGTGAGTACGTACTTCCCATCCGGCGAGAATATTGCACGCCACAGCGATTCGGTGTGGGTAAAGACCCGTAGTTGTGTGCCGGTCTGGACGTCCCACAGACGAGCCGTCTTATCCACACTGGCGGTAAGCACCCATTTACCATCGGGCGAGAACGCTACGCCGTGGACCTCCTCTGTATGCCCAGTGAAACGGCGTATTTCCTTGCCCGTCTGGGTGTCCCACAAGCGTGCGGTTTTATCTCGGCTGCCCGTGAGCACGTACCTTCCATCGGGTGAGAACGTTGCGTCATTCAGTGACTCTGTATGGCCGGTGAACTGGCGAAGTTCTCGGCCCGTCTGGACCTCCCACAAGCGTGCCGTCTTATCCTCACTGGCGGTGAGCACGTACTTGCCATCGGGTGAGAATGCAACAGTGTATACCAAATCTGTATGACCAGCGAAACGACGCAATGGGTACTCCAGATTTGCTGCCGCCACCAGCATGGCATCCCCCTGAGGCGAGTATTGGGTGTTTATCGAGCGGATACTGAGCAATGCGATAGGCTCAGGTTCGCGGTTTGCCTGTAACAAGACATTCCCTTCTGATGCCAGACGCTGAGCTTCAGCATTAGTGAAATTCGCCACTGCGGTGGCGGCTGCTGTTTGGGCTTGCTTGGCGTTATCGTCCGCCGCTTGGCTCCTGTTCACCGCCCACCCCGACAGGGCTATCGCCACCGCGAGGAACACGCCCATCGCCGCTACCAGCACACGCAGCCTGCTTGCTGCACTGCGCTGGGCCTTCTCGGATTGGCGCGCCAACTCCAGTTCGTGCTCCTGCCGCTCCCGCTCTGCCGCCTCCTGCCGCCCCCGCTCCTCCACGCTCGCTTGCAAGTACGCACGCTCTTCCGTGGTGAGGGCTACCCCTCCCGGCCTGTCTGCCCCCTCCCTCAATGCCTCGAACTGCGCGAGCCGTGCCCCGCTTGCCAGGAAACTGGGGTCTTTACCAGCTTCCGCCCATTCACCCGATGCTGTCAATAGCTGGCGCTGCACTCTCAAGTCTGACCGGCTCGCGTCCAACCACTCCCGCAGCTTGGCCCATGTTCGGATGAGCGCCTCGTGGGCCACCTCTACCGTTGCTCCTTTGGTGACCGGGTCTCGGTCGAAGGTCAGCAGCCGGTACTTCCCAAACACGTCCAATACTCGCTCCAGTGATTCCTTCCTGCCTCCCAGTGCCTGCAACTCCGTCAGGCGCACCCTTCGCCTCGTGTCTTCCACCCCCTCTCCCAGCGTCACCAACCGCAGGAAGAGTTGCCTGGTTGCCTCTTGCTCCTCTTCGCTCAATCCTTCGTATAGTTCATCCGCTCGGCGGGCAAGCGCACCCAGCACTCCCCCGCTCTCTCGGTAGGCTGCCAACGTCATGGTGTGGTCCACCCGCTTCTCGAACAACTCGGTCATGGCGTATTGCAACAGTGGCAGAGCGCCCGGCTGTTCCCCTACGTCCTTGATGATGGCCGCTATCAACTCATGTTCCAGCGATACCCCCACCCGCTTGGCAGGCTTCACTATAGCCCGCTCTAGCTCGTCTGCGGCCAGGGGCAGCACTACGGCAGTGCGCTGGCGCATTAGCTCTCCGGGGTCCGGGTAGAGGAGGGGGCGGTCGAAGAAGTCGGCCCGCAACGTCACCACCAACCGGAGACGGCTGCGCGGGTCTGAGACGGCAGAATAGAGGTTCTCGAGGAAGCGGACGCGAGTAGGCTCGTCCTCAACGAGGGTGAACACTTCCTCGAACTGGTCTATCAGCAAAACCAGTTCAACGCTCTCGTCGCGGGGCAGCACGCGCTTGGCGGCCCTTATCAGCCCACGCTCGTCCTCGCCAAGCACGTCTTTGAGGGTGGCTGGGGGTTTGGCGGCTATCGAGAGGAGCACAGCGTCCAGTTCCTCGAACGGATGTCCACCTGGCAGCATTTCCACTATCAGCCATCGCTCGGAGCCTGGCAACCCTGGGAACTTCCCCTGACGAAGAGCCGGGATCAGTCCCGCCCGCACCACGGACGATTTGCCTGACCCGGACGGCCCGACCACTGCTAAGAAGCTACTCAACTTGCCCGTCTCCGCCATCCGCTCCAGCAACCGCTCGGTAAGGGCCTCCCTGCCGAAGAAGTCGGCTGCATCGGCCTCTTGGAAGGCTCGCAGGCCTTTGTATGGATTTGCTACCTCTACTGCAACCCCGTCCCTGCCGTCCCTCCCGTCCGGTTCGATATAGCGGGTGTCGAGGGATTTGAGAGGTGGGAAGTCAGTAGGCAAGTCCGGGGCTACTATCTGGTAGACGTGCTCTGACTTCACAAGGTCTTTGAGGCCGCCCTCCCCTAAATCTTTGAGGTCTGTGCCGGACGGCATGTGGTCGCGAACCAATTGCTGGGTGGCAAGGGACAGGAGAACCTGACCCCCGTACCCCGTGGAGAGGAGGCGGGCCACGCGGTTGAGGGGCAGGCCGAAGTAGTCATTGTCTCTTACCTCAGCCCCACCAGTATGAAGGGCCATGAGGGCTTTTATGGGGCCGGTTGCCTCCCAGTCGGCGGAGTTGAGGGCACGCTGGGCGGCAAGGGAGGCATCGAGAGCCTGCGGAGCGGTTGGGAAGGCGGCGCAGAAAGCATCTCCCACCGTCTTGAAGACGTAGCCCCCATTTTGTTCGATAGCTTCTCTAAGGAGGGTGTCGTGGCGGGCGATGGCGGCCTGCATTGCGCGGGGGTGTTGCTCCCACAGGCGTGTGCTGCCTTCTATGTCCGTGAATAGGAATGTTACCGTGCCTGTTGGCAAACTCGACTTTGGCATATCTGGCCTCCTGCTGCCGCAAGGAACAACAATACGAACGGGCTTGCATTAGCTTAACTACAGCCTGAACGATGATTGCGCGCATTATACCACATGGTTGTGATAGTTATTGACCTATTCGTTTGCCCTTTCACCCCGGCTTGATTATAATGAGAATCATCACGCCGTAGAGCGCGGAATGCCAGGCGTGATATTTTATGCACGGCTATTCTTCACCCGCATGTGTTACAGGCGCGAAATGGTCCGATATAACGTCCCGCTCCCATATTGTATGAACTAGAACGTCAGGAGAATGTAATGGATACAGGTAACGGCAGAAAAATAATACCAATTGTCCTGCTCATAATTTTCGTTGCAGCCATGGGATATGGCCTCGGCGCTGCAACCGTATTCATCGGCAACCAGACCCACGCCAAAACGCCCACTCCGCAGCAAAGTGCGAGTTCGGGTACGGGTACGGTCGGCCAAAACCCAGGATCGCAGTCTTCGCCCAATAGCTCTACGGGCGCGCAAAACGGCTCCAATCAAACCCTGCCCAATCAGCCACCTTCCGTGCCTGCCGACCTCACCAATCAGTTCAAGCCTTTCTGGAACACCTTCCAGGCCGTTGACGGCGAGTTTTATGGTCGTCCTATAGACCACCAGCAAATGATCTACGGCGCTGCCAAGGGCCTGATGCAATCGCTGGGCGACGACTTCTCTTCCTTCCTTACACCACAGGAAAACAAAGTCGTTCAGAGCGCCATGGAAGGCAATTTCGAGGGCGTAGGCATGTACTTTGAGAAGCGCAACGACCTGCCCACGGTGGTCGCGCCTATCCCTAACACGCCCGCCGAACGAGCGGGCCTCCGCGCCAAAGACCTCATACTCGCCGTTAACGGCCGCGACATCACCAAGATGGGCACCGACCAGATAGCCACTCTCATCCGGGGTCCGGAGAACACGAAAGTCCGCCTGACAATCAAACGCGCTGATCAGGCCCCCTTCGAAGTAGAGTTGACCCGCGCCAAGATAGACGTGCCAGCCGTCACCCTCAAGATGCTCGATGGCAACGTCGCCCACATCCAAGTCAACATCTTCGGCGACAAGACCACAGAGGAGTTCAACCAGGCGCTCAAAGACGCGCAGGACAAGAAGGCTACGGGTATCGTACTTGACCTTCGCAACAACGGCGGCGGTTGGGTAGTCGCCGCCCAGGAAATGCTCGGCCACTTCCTGCCGGATGGTGATACGGCCTTCTGGGAATCGCACAAGCGCGACCATTCGGACGACCGTGAGCAGAAGATAATACCCACCGAACCGAAGGTGCTCGACTTGCCTCTTGTGGTGCTTGTCAACGGCGGTACGGCTTCCGCCTCCGAACTCGTGTCTGGGTCGCTGCAAGACTACGGGCGCGCCAAGCTCGTGGGCGAGCAGTCCTTTGGCAAGGGTTCAGAGCAGCACGTCCACAATTGGGACGACGGCTCGAGTGCACGCATCACTTTCGCGCACTGGCTCACGCCCAAAAAGCGCGACATCAATCCCAAGCCCTCGCCAACTCCCGACGCCAGTGGCTCGCCACCCCCACTGCCCACGTTCACGCCCGCGCCACAGACAACCCAGCCGCCAGCAGCCGCCACCGCCACCGCCGGAGCGCAACCCCTGGTACCATCCCTCACTGATAGGGGGCTTACGCCCGACGTGATAGTGATACGCAGCGAGAAAGACTACCAGGACGACAAAGACCCTCAGCTTGACAGGGCAGTGGAATTGCTAAAGACGGGGAAATAGGGAGTAGGGTGAGGGAGTAGGGTGAGGGAGTAGAATAAGAGGCTACTCCCTCACCCTACTCCCTCACCCTAGAGCGGAGCGATAATGGTCCCATTACAGTTCGCGCTGGTAATATCCGGGCTGGTGGTATCCAGTGGCGGAATATTCATGCTCTACAAGGCGTCGCGTAGCGCCAGTGTCAAGGCGCGCGGGCCGCTCGTACCCCTCGCTATTACTTTCATCGGCCTGATGATAGCTTATCGTTCCTACACCGACTTCCAGACCCTTGATCCGCTAGACTATGTGATCATGTTCCTGTTCGTCCTCGCCCTCGTCAGCATGTTAGGTATACAGTTCTTTATAGTTGATAGACATAAGCGTGACGAGTGATCACCGACCACCGACCACTGGCATACTTATTGCATTGCAGGGCTAGAACAATCGGCAATCATCCAGACATTGGAGTATCGCTTTATGCCCGGTGAACGTGATTCGCAGCCTTCTCTATCCCAGGATAACTCCATAAATAGAGCTACCTCTGCTGAGAACCTGCTTGCGGGTGATAAGCAGGCCCCAAACGATATGCCCCAGGTGTCGCAGTCGCCTATCGAAAGCGATGCCGAAGATGAACTCGGCGCTCAACTGGCAATGCAGGACGTTCATTCGCAGCCTGCGACGCCTGTAGACCTTCATTCGGTGCGCGCTGAAGCCCCTGCAACGGCCACAACCGCGCAAGCAGGCGCGCCTTTACCTCCAACAGCCGAAAACGCGACAACCACTCCCATAACCACGCCTAAATCTCCCGTAGTGGAAGCCACCGTGCAGGCCACGCAAACGGCGGTCAATACGGCAGTGCAGGCGAGCCACCGGGTCACGGCTACCGTCCAGCAGCAGGCGCAAAGGATTACCGTCGCGCCTCGCAAAGCTATCTATCGCGGCAAACGCTTCATGATTGCCTATGGGGTGGCAGTCGGAGTTACAGGAGCTGTAGCCGTGCTCGCCAGGCGCTATCGCTACTTTCCCGCCGACATTGGCATAGCGCGGGCTTTGCAGCGC
Source organism: Chloroflexia bacterium (assembly GCA_038324555.1). Taxonomy (GTDB): domain Bacteria; phylum Chloroflexota; class Chloroflexia; order QHBQ01; family JADMIH01; genus JADMIH01. Next base: position 5,830 of record JBBQIC010000042.1, on the reverse strand, counting down.
CCCAACTTCGCACTATATGACGGGATAATGAAAGCAGTAAGCGACCTGGGTTGGCGTTGGATTAGCGTGGGAACGCGAGCGTCCATCACTACGCTGATGTGGGCCGCAGGATTTCGCATGGAGAGCGCGTTCACCCTCTCAACCTGGACAGGCGACATGTTAACAGGGCTTATCAAGGCCGGTGTAGTACGCCCGCGCCCCACGCGCGATCTCGTGCGGGTAGTCAGTGACCTCCAGGAGGCCAGCTTCCCGTCCGGCCACGTCGTGCATTACGTGACCTTTTACGGCTTCCTTTTCTACCTGGTATTCATCCATCTCAAACAGCGCTGGTTCCGCACGGCCTTGCTTACTCTGCTTGCGGGGATCATTCTGCTGGTCGGCCCCTCTCGCATCTATATGGGCCAACACTGGCCCTCGGACGTTGGGGGGGCCTATCTGGTAGGCACGCTATGGCTCGGCGTGATAATTATCGCCTACCTCGAAACCAAAGCCAACTACACGTTGCACACGTATCCACCCTTCCTCGTGAAGCGCCCAGCGCAATTGAAGTAAAGGTGAGGGGTGAGGGGTGAGTATTTATGAACTCACCCTACACAGTGGGGTAGCAGGGTTGCCGCAAGGGCGAGATCAAAACTATAAGAGCAACAAACCCACTGACCCGTGTCATTCTGAACGGAGTGAAGAATCACTCTCCTTACCAACATGTCAGGGGATCAGAATCTGTATCATTGCCTCCATCCCTAACGGTTACGACCCCGTAGTGATTCTTCGCTGCGGCTCAGAATGACACGGGCCAGTGGGTTCTTCTCCTTCTAGCGCCTGCATATGTGAGTTACTTCTTACTTCTGAAATGAGAAGTAAGTACCGCCACTCTATGCTATTACTACCCTAAACAATCATGTATACTGCGTACATATGATGAGAAATCAACTTATAGGCGTTGGTATAGCTGTGCTAGCCTTATTCTTGGCCGCGATTGCCCTCATGGTGGGTGGCGAGCCAAAGAATTTCGTGCTCTATGGCCTGGTGCTCGCGCCCCTGGCGATACTGGCGGCGCTGGCTTATGCTGGGACGCGAAGCATAGTGGCGATGGTATTCACTTACGCCTGGTTAGCAATCGTGGCGTTTGGCGTCATACTGAACGTCCTGGTGAGTATATTGCCACTCTACGTCAAAGACATGGCGTTGCTCACACGGGTGAGCCGAGATTATGGCCTGATGAGCACCGTCGGCTATAACGACCTATTCAAGCCTGGGCTTACTGCCGCGCTGGGTTGGACCATGCTGCTTCTCACGGTAGCGTCGGCACTATCGGCGGTGACACTCCTAAAGCCTGCGCGGATACTCGCATCGCGCATTATGCCTATAGACCCCAACAACTTCGTACACAAAATAGCGTTGTGCATAGTCAGTCTCATTTTACTAACCTCGTTCGTGCCCCTCATCGTGCTTGGCGGGCAGCCTCCTCTGTTGGAGCCTATGACGAGCGGGCAAATCCAAAACGCCGTTGACCAATCGGGATTAGTCAGCCCTCTGGGTCTCGTCTATCAGTTCGTCTGGACTATACCCGCCGCTCTCATTGCCGCCGGTTGGCCCATTGCACGCAAGTTCCGCGAAGCGATGGTACGCCTGGGCATGGTACGGCCTTCGCTCCGGCAGGCGCTCGCTGGCGTGGCCCTTGGCCTGGTGTTGGTCGGCGTGGGCACTCTGCTAGATCAAGGAATAAACTTCGTCTGGACGAGTTTCGGCTGGCCGACAACCAACGTAGAAGCTTTCAACCAGATCATGAGCAGGCTTATCACGCCCCTCGGCGCTGTGCTGATAGGGGTCACAGCGGGCGTAGGCGAAGAGATCGCGGTGCGCGGCCTGCTGCAACCTCGCTTCGGGCTGATCCTCTCCAACCTGCTTTTTACCTCGCTCCACGCTTTTCAATACGGCCTCGACGGCCTTCTAAGCGTCTTCCTCATAGGACTCATCCTGGGCATAATACGCTCTCGGTCCAACACCACCACTTCGGCAATCGTACACGGCATATACGACTTCGTGCTCGTGGCGATGATGGTCAAGTGGTAGGGTTCCGGTTGGCATAATAAATAAACTGGTGAGGGCCAAACCCTCACCAGTTTATTTACTTACCTTACGCAGTCTGGTAGCGGAGTTGCTGCAAAGTCGAAAGCAAAACTATGAGGGCAACAAACCCACTCACCCGTGTCATTCTGAGCCGCAGCGAAGAATCACTCACCTTACCAACCCGCCTGGGAAGCAGTACTGCTATCCATATCCCGAACTCTTACGACCTCGTAGTGATTCTTCGCTGAGGCTCAGAATGACACAGGTCAGTTTGTCCTGCTTCTTCTGCGACTGCGTAAGGTGAGTTATTTATTATGCCAAGTTGGTCTGTATGGCGTGATTCTTGCTCTTTAGATTGATGTTTTCAACGTAAGTCTGCATTATTTGCCAAGAATTCAGACTTGTGGAGCCGTGTAGGGGCGAACCTTGTGTTCACCCTGTCTGCATACCACGTAGCCGTGTAGGGGCGAACCTTGTGTTCGCCCTGTGTGCATACCGCATAGCCGTCAAGAGGGCGACCCTTGTGTTCGCCCTGTCTGCATACCGCTTCGTCTTCGTCAAGAGGGCGACCACAAGGGTCGCCATCTTGACGGCTCCACAAGTCTGAATAATTACATTATTTGCTATTCATACTGTCTTTTGGTAGGCTTAAGAACACTCCAGAGTTGGCTCCAAGGGCTGACTGGCGCGCCTGGCTTGATTATTGACTAGTGAGCAGACAGGAAGGCTAAAGATATGTCCGTCCAAACCGCAGGCGCCCTTTCCCTGGGTATTTTGCTTATCGCTCTTACTTCCCTGTTCGGCCAGATAGCCGCGCCGGATACCACAATCTCCTGTCCGAACGTGCTGTGGACCGACCGTCAAAACGTGGCGATCAACGGCAATAGCATCCGGAAAGCAGGAGGCGTTGACAACACCTGGGACGCCGGGGCAGTGTCCGCCCAATCCATCCAATCCGGCGATGGATACGTCGAAGTCACAGTTGATGCGCTGGATACCTATCGCATGTTCGGGCTTGGCAACGGCGATAGCAGCGCCGGTTACGAAGACATCGAGTTCGCTGCTTACCTGTCTGGTGATACCCTCAAGGTTTTCGAGGGCGGGGAGGAGCGTGGCAGTTTCGGCGCGCTCGCCGTGGGTGACGTGGTTCGTGTGGCTGTCGCGGGCGGTACAGTCAATTACTACCACAACGGCCAATTCTTCTATACGAGTACCGTTACGGTCATTCCGTACCCTCTAATCGTAGATACATCCTTCTCCGATACTGGAGCCCGTCTATCCAACGTCCACTTATGTATAGGCGCATTCACCCCGCCCACGCCCACCCCCACTCAGGCCCCAACCGTCGTAGCCACGCCTACGGCTAACCCAAGTTGCGAACCCGTGGCGTGGGCCAACCCAATCAACGTTACAGCCACCGGCAATAGCATCCAGAAAACGGGCGGCGCCGACAATTCATGGAACGCGGGCGCGGCTTCTACCAGGGCGATACAATCGGGCGACGGCTATGTCCAGGCTACGGTGGACGATATTACGTCGCACCGCATGTTTGGCCTCAGCCATGGGGACACCAACGCGAACAATGGGGACATTGACTTCGCCGCTTTCCTCGGCGGTAGCGCGCTCCTGGCTTACGAAAGAGGACTTTATAGGGGAGTTGTCGGCGATCTCGCCGTAGGAGACGTGGTTCGCGTGGCGGTCGAAGGGGGCGTCGTCCGGTACTACCGCAACGGCAATCTAGTCTACACGAGCGCCACGACACCTATCTACCCGTTGCTGGTAGACACCTCTATAAACAGCACAGGCGGGCGCATAACCGATGTCCTAATATGCGGCGCGGACCTCGGCCCAAGTGGTCTGGGCACACCTACTCCGGCAGCGACAAGCACAGTCACAAGCACTCCAACTGTGGTAGTAGCCACAGCCACTGCTACTGCAACTGCCACCCAATTTTCAGTCTTGACTCCAACACAGATACGCACGCCAACGAGCACCTTGACAGCTATGCCGACTGCCACTCGGTCTGCTACACGAATACCTACACAAACAGCGACGCGCACGCCAACCCGCATTGTCGTACCCACGAATACAACTGCACCCTTCGTCACAGGCACACCGGCGGCAGGTTGTCCCAGCTTCCCCGCAGACAACATCTGGCATCGCAACATTGCGGCCCTGCCTACCCTTACTCTCTCCGATAACTACGTTGCCAGCATCAGCACGGGCGGCTCTCTGCACGCTAACTTCGGTTCTGGTACGTGGAACGGCGGGCCGATAGGCTTCCCGGTAATAACGGTGCCCGGCACCCAGCCTCGCGTACCCATCAGCTTCCAATACGCCGGTGACAGCGACCCAGGTCCGTACCCTGTCCCTACTGACGCGCCTATCGAGGGCGGCCCGAACTCGACCGGCGACAGGCACGTAATCGTGGTAGACCGCGACAACTGCGACCTCTACGAATTGTATAACGCCTTCCCTCAGTCGGACGGAAGCTGGCAAGCGGGGTCCGGAGCGCATTGGAACCTCAATTCAAACGCGCTGCGCCCCAACGATTGGACCTCGGCAGACGCCGCAGGGTTGCCGATATACCCTTCGCTAGTGACTTACGACGAGGTGCAGAGCGGGGTGATTCGCCACGCCATGCGGTTCACCGCGCCAGATACACAGGACGTGCAAATCTGGCCTGCCAGGCACCATTCCAGCGGTCTCAGCGATCCCAATAAGCCTCCCATGGGTGTGCGTATGCGCCTCAAGGCGAGCGTGGATATCAGCGGATATCCAACCCAGCTACGGGTGATCCTGCAAGGCCTGAAAGACTACGGAATGTTCCTGGCCGACAACGGCGACCCCTGGGAGTTCGACGGCATGCCCGACCCTCGCTGGAACAACAATATACTGCAAGACCTCGGCAATCTACACGGCTCCGACTTTGAAGCCGTAGACGAATCCAGTCTGATGGTTGATCCCAATTCGGGACAAAGCAGGTAGACGGTTGGACGATGGACGATAGACGATGGACGATGGCGACATCTATCGTCCATCGTCTATCGTCCATCGTCTATCGTCCATCGTCCATCGTCCACTCGCGCCCTTGACACTCTCATCTGCCTCGACTATACTTGCTAAGATATAGTGCAGCGATATGCTGTGGTGAAGGGGGGGATATAAGTGACCGAAGTTGTAGTTGGCGACAGCGAAAGCTTCGAGAGTGCGCTTAGGCGCTTCAACAAGAAAGTACAGCAGGAAGGCATCCTGGCAGAGGCACGCCGCCGCGAGTTCTACGAGAAGCCAAGCGTCCTCCGCAAGAAGAAGGAAGCAGCCCGACGCCGCAAGGCATTGCTCAAGTCCAGTCGGTAGATTTTTGGGTTAGAAAGTCCAAAGTCCAAAGTCCTACCATGCGACTTTGGACTTTGGACTTTGGACTTTCTAACAGGGGTAAGATATGAACCTGAAAGACACGTTGATGAAAGACATGCAGGACGCAATGCGTAGTGGCGATGAGCTACGCAAGTCAACCATACGCATGGCCCGCGCAGCTATAAAAAACACTGAGATGGCACGCAGTGCCGGAATACTGGACATGATTACGATAGACGATCCGGCAGCGAAAGGCGAGTTATATGATGAGATCAGGAGACGACGGAAGCTCGCTGAAGCGTACGAAGAGGCCGAGAAGCTAGATTTAGCTAAAAAGGAGCGCGATGAAATTGCGGCTTCCGTTGCTCGCAGCACAGAGCTAGATGATGCAGGCGTTCAGAAT
>JBBQIC010000041.1:0-17649 GCA_038324555.1 Chloroflexia bacterium | reverse complement strand
AACTGGTTGCTGCGGCACAGCGCCTGCCTGCCCAGGTGGTGGCAGACGGCTTGCACACGGTCCGGGACCTCGTGAAGATGGTCAACGAAGACCCACGCAGGGGCCATGGCCACGGTTCGGCTCTCACACGCATACGCATGGACGCGACGGCTGAATTGACCCTTACTAAGCAAGATTTGACTTGGGACAGCGTTCCAGGTCCAGGGCAGGTAGTTCTCTTGCGCGACAACTCCAACCTGTCCACCGGCGGCACGGCCACTGATGTGACAGATGACGTACACCCCGATAATGCGGCGCTGGCGGTGCTCGCGGCACAGACAATCGGCCTCGATATAGCTGGCGTGGACATCGTTTGCGAGAATATCAAGCGCCCGCTCTACCAGCAAGGCGGCGCTGTGGTGGAGGTGAACGCCGCGCCGGGCCTGCGAATGCACGTCTATCCCTCAGAGGGCAAGTCGCGCCCCGTCGGGCAGGCTATCGTAAATATGATCTTTCTCGGCGCTACCCAGGCCCGCGTGCCCCTCATCGCCGTCACGGGCACGAACGGCAAAACCACCGTCACACGCATGATCGCGCATATCTATTCTACGATGAAGAAGTTCGTCGGCATGGCTACGACCGACGGCATCTACTTCGACAATGTCCGCCGCGTGAAGGGCGACTGCTCAGGCCCCCGCAGCGCCGAAGCGGTCTTGCAACACCCTCGTGTCGAGGTAGCGGTGTTAGAGACGGCGCGCGGCGGCATTTTGCGCGGTGGGCTTGCCTGGGACGAGTCTACCGTCACTGTTGTGCTAAACGTCGCCAGCGACCACCTGGGCCTCGAAGGTATAGAGACTCCCGAACGGTTGGCCCGCGTCAAGCGCGTGCCCCTAGAGAGCGTAGGCCGCGAAGGGTACGGCGTGCTGAACGCTGACGACCCCCTGGTGGTCGCCATGGCCCCTTATTGTCGCGGCCAGGTTATCTTCTTCAGCATGAACCCCAACGGAGCCGTTATGTCCTCGCACCTGGCGAACAACAGAAAGGGCGTGTTCCTACGCGACGGCCAGATGATACTGGCGGAGGGACCGGAGGAGACTGTGCTAATGCGCGCCGCCGACGTGCCCGCTACGTTCGGTGGGGTCGTACCCTTCCAGATACAAAACGCCCTGGCTTCGGCTGCGGCAGGCTGGGGGGCTGGGGTGCCTCTCGACTCTATCCGGCTCGGTCTGCGCACCTTCCAAAGCGATGAGAACATGACGCCAGGCCGCTTCAACATATTCAACGTTGACCGCGTGCGCGTCATCGTGGACTACGGGCACAACCCACACGCCCTGCGCGCCATACAGAGCGCCATCTCGCAGTTGAACCCGCGTCGAAGCATTGGCGTGGTGGCGGCCCCCGGCGACCGGCGCGACGCCGATATACAAGAGTTGGCCGTGGTCGCGGCGCATACCTTTGATTGGGTAATCGTGCGTGAGGACGACGATCTGAGGGGACGCGAGCCGGGCGAAGTGGCTCACCTGATAGCCGATACCATAGGGCGCGCCAAACCCTCCCTGCCACTCAGTATCATCCCCGACGAGGCGGAGGCGGTTGACCAGGCAATCGAGATGGCCCGCCCAGGCGACCTGGTGGTGATCTTCGTTGACCGAGTAGACGAGACAGTGGAGCAGGTTAAAGCCGCCGCACAGGCACGAGCGATGGAGCAAAGCGAGTCGTTCTGGGTGCCTATGAATGATGCTTCGCGCCGCCGCATAGAAGTTACCGCACAGAGCGCATCCCAAGGCAATAGCGAGGGTAATATCCTGTATAACGGCAAAAGTTCAAAAGACGTTCGTGCGGGCGACAACGAATTGAGCCTGCCGCAGCTATTCGACGGCGAGGCCGATGAACCCTTCTAAATGCTAATAACCTGTTTAGACCTGTAGGGGCGCGGCAAGCAGCGCCCTGTTCAGACCAGGCAACTAATCTACTCTAAACCCGATCCGATCCAAACTCAGAACACCCCACCAGGGCGCGGCAAGCAGCGCCCCTACAGGTCTAAACAGGCTCTGAAAACAATTCGATAACGAGAGTAGCAATTTGGATAACAGACACTCATACAACGGCAAAGATAAAGACATTATAGACGTGCTTGGCCCCTGGCAAACCCCAGGGTACTTGATGGTCATTGGAGGAGCTGATCGCCTCGATGCTGAACACAAACTTGCCAAGCTCTTTTGTGCGCTGGTTACCCGCACGGAGGCCAATTCAGCGCAGCGCGGCATCGTGCTCGTCAGCACCGCTACCCGCCACCCGGAGATACTGACCAGCGAATATACCCGCATATATACGAAGCTTGGCGTGCCTCCTGAACAGATAAGCACGCCGCTCATCCGCACGCGCGAGGAAGCCCACCACCAGGATAACGTAGCCCTCTTAGCGCAAGCGGCGGGCATCTTCATCACGGGTGGAGACCAGTACACTCTCACACAAGTGCTGGACCGCACACTCGCCGAAGAGGCGATGATGCAAGCTTATCACAAGGGAGCCGTAATCGCGGGCACGAGCGCGGGCGCAACCGCTATGGGCCGTCCGATGATAGTGGCGGGCGGGGGCAGTGGCGAATTGAGGATGGGCATGGTGCAGATGTCGCACGGTCTCGGCTGGGTAGGCGACGACACGATAATTGACACCCATTTCGGGGCGCGTGGTCGCTTCCCGCGCCTGGCGTCGGCTGTAGCGGAACACCCCGCCGCCCTAGGGATCGGAATCGACGAGAACACCTGTCTATTGGTCAACTCGGAAGGGCATTGCGCGGTAGCGGGCGCTGGGGTGATCTACTTTGTGGACGCCGCCAATGTGGATATAAACACGGCTCATGGCGCGCATACGGGCCACCCCATCAGCATCGGCCCGCTCAGGGTCAACGTCCTCTCAGATGGCGAAGAATACGACCTACCCGGCAGGAATATCGTGTTTGCAAAGGGCGAAGCGCCTACAGTATAATCAGAAAGCAACCATGCGCGTGTAGCTCAGAGGATAGAGCAGAGGTTTCCTAAACCTTGTGCCGGGGGTTCGACTCCCTCCACGCGCACCCTAAAATGGCAGCCACCTAATTTGGAAGGTGGTTGTTGTTTTATATGAGGTACTTGCCATACATATGCTATCATAAACAGGTTCAAAGCGTTATCCATAATATTGTTGGAGTGGATATATGAGAAATATTGGGCCGGGAAGGGCGGACGAAATTGGCCGATGGTCCGAGCAGAAGCTAGAACTGTTAGAGAAGTACCTCAAGGCTTATTCCGTTGTTATGAATGGACAGAAGACATCATGGCTCAAAGAATACCATTACATTGACGCTTTCGCTGGTTCTGTAAAGCCAAAAATGAAGGATACAGGAGAATACATTGCAGGCTCGCCTCTACGTGCACTTGAGGCCACCCCGCCCTTCGACGTTTACTGGTTTATTGAACTATCACCCTGGCGATTACAACAGCTGGAAAACCTGCGAGCGCAGTTCCCCACACGTACGATGAGAATTCGACAAAAGGATTGCAATGAGGTTTTACGAAACGAGGTTGTGACAGAACTTACTTATGCATCGAAAAAACGAGGCTTGGTCTTCCTTGACCCTTATGGGTTGCAGGTGGAATGGAATACCATAAAAGCCTTGGCTAAAGCAAGAACACTTGACATATTTGTGAACTTCCCACTGATGGGAATCACTCGCTTGCTAAAGCGTGATGAGTTGCCTGGCAAAAATGCGCTAGCTATTCTTAATAGAGTTATGGGCAGTAGCGATTGGATCGAACAGATTTACCAACCGTCCCTACAAATGAGTTTCATTGATGAGGGTTCCATAAGCCGAGATGTAATGCGTGCCGAATGGTTAGCTCGTGTCTATGCAAATCAGCTTGACCAGCTTTTTTCCTTTGTCAGCGAGCCAGCAATCATGACGAATACAAGAAATGCTGCACTTTACGCTTTATTCCTGGCAAGCCACAATAAGAAAGCAGCCAAGAACATAGGGAACGACATAATCAGTGGATATCAGCGACTTAGGGAGATTGGACGGTAGCAAATTGTCGTTTGGGCATTGGCATTTGTTGCCACTCCAATTCATCTAGCTTCTTGCCACCGGACGCAGGACGGATACCACCTATCTGCTTGAGAAAGAATGGAACCCCAGCAGCTAAACATATATCCCGAACCTGGCGTAGATTAGCTAAACTAACCGGGCGATAGTTAGGACCACTTTCACCTCCAGCGATAACCCAATGGATACCCTCTAGATTCAAGTTCGGCAGCGGTCCCAAAAGGGGTTCACATGACAAGAAACGGATTTTCGCTGGCACTTGCCGCAAATAATCTGCGCGGCCTACAAAGCGGTTATTCTCTATTGATACACCTTGCCAGATGTTGTCGGTCCACGTAACTAGATTCGCATTGGCGATCTCTGCTAACCGTTCATGCCGCTTAGTCAAAACCTGAAACGTATGGCGAGTGGCTTTGTTCATCGTCTCAAAGACGCGCTGGATAAACGCAACTGGCACATCCTCATGAAATAGGTCGCTCATGCTGTTTACAAATATGAGCCTAGGCGATTTCCAACGTAGTGGTAAATCTAACAAGTCATAATGAAGGGTGAGATCGAACCCATTTGTGTATCTTGTGCTTCCCATTGCTTGTAGCCTCTTTGCAAGCGTCTTTGCATAACAATGGGCACAACCAGGGCTTACCTCGATACATCCTGTCAATGGATTCCATGTGGACTCTGTCCACCCAATTGCACTCTTCTCTGACATAAAAATCTCCTTGCGTCGAGAAGCATTACACTCGACATAATATATAATAGCACAAATGTTCTGTTTTGTCAATACCTTTTCTCAAAGATATAGGAAACTCACTAGATGCTCCATGACTTCGGCACAAACAGCCTCTCGAACGTACTCATAGCGAACCTGTCTGTCATACCCGATATGTAATCCGCTACCAGGCGCTCACGGGGTTCGTTGCGAGGGTTGCGCTGCTGTTCCATAGGCAATTCGTCGCCGTGCTCGCAGAAATAGTCGAACAGCGCCTTGAGCAGATGGTCTACTTTGCTAACCTCGGCTTTAGCTTCGGAACCGATGTACACATTTTCGTAGAGAAACCGTTTTAGTGTGTCGGCGGCATCCTGGATATAGGGGCTAATAGTTAGCTGTATCTCTTTGCGATCCCCAACTGCCAGGGTTGTATCAGGATAGGCCACATGCCAGTTCTGCGCGATAATGTCACTCACCAGAGTGTTGATGCGGGCCGCGTTCGTGTTGCCTAGCACCTGCGAGACCTCGCGGGGCAGGTCGAACGGGGTGATGATACGAGCGCGCATAGCGTCGTCGGTGTCGTGGTTGATGTAGGCTATCGTATCGGCCAGCTTGACTATCTTCGACTCGATAGAACCGTGCCCCTTGCCTTCGGAGGACAACCCTTCCTGGACAGGCGTGGAGGTAACAAGCGCCTCGCGCACCTCGTTGGTTAGATTAAGCCCATCGCCGTTGTTGGCGAGATAATCCACGATGCGCAGCGATTGTTCGTTGTGCTTGAAGTTGGGGTCATAAATCTTGCGGAGGGCATCCTCTCCGGCGTGGCCGAAGGGGGTGTGTCCCAGGTCGTGGGCAAGGGCGATGGCTTCGGTTACGTCCTCGTTCATGCGCAAGGCACGGGCGATTGTGCGAGCTATCTGCGACATTTCGAGGGTATGTGTCAGACGCGTGCGGTAATGGTCGCCCACCGGGCCGATAAAGACTTGCGTCTTGTGCTTGAGCCGCCTGAACGACTTTGAATGGATAACACGGTCGCGGTCGCGCTGAAACGCCGTGCGCAGGGGCGACGCTTCTTCGACACGCGGGCGGCTAGCCTCCTCCGCCTTCGCGGAGAGAGGAGATAGGCGTGTGTACTCCTCTTGCTCAAGACGCTCACGCACTTTGTGCGGGTCGTTCTTTACATCGTTCATAAATTGATTTGAATCTAAAAATAATCCCACAAAACCCCCTTAGGGGGTTTTGTGGGATTATTTTTAGATTCACTTATCCTTCTCCACTTCTTCCAACACAGCCTGCGCCGCCGCCAAACGAGCAACCGGAACTCTATATGGGCTGCAACTGACGTAATCCAACCCTACCATGTTGCAGAAGTGGATTGAAGATGGATCGCCTCCGTGCTCGCCGCAGATGCCCACTTTGAGGTCGGGGCGGGTCGCGCGGCCTTGTTCTACGGCAATACGGATGAGGCTGCCCACACCGTCACGGTCGAGCACCTGGAAGGGGTTTTCGGGCAGGATGCCGCGCTCTACGTATTGCAACAGAAACTTGCCTTCGGCATCGTCTCTCGAATAGCCGAAGGTGGTCTGTGTAAGGTCGTTGGTGCCGAAGGAGAAGAATTCGGCGAACTCGGCTATCTGTCCTGCGGTGAGCGCGGCGCGAGGTATCTCTATCATTGTGCCGAACTTATAGGGGATGTCGCGCCCGGCTTCCTTCGTAACCTCCTGCACTACATCCTGAAATTGCTCATGCACGGCCTTCAACTCGTTGACGTGCCCCACAAGCGGTATCATGATTTCGGGATGCGACTCCAGCCCCTCTTTGAGCAGTTGCGCCGAAGCCTTCAAGATAGCGCGCACCTGCATGTCGTAGATGGCGGGATATAGTAAACCCAGGCGGCAGCCGCGCAGACCAAGCATGGGGTTCTGTTCGCGCATCTGGCCCACCACACCCAATAGATGCTCCTTCTGCCTGTATTGTTCCGTGTCTGTCTGGCCGCGCTCGCGCATCTCGGTCGTTTCAACAAGCAATTCGTCATACGAGGGGAGGAACTCGTGCAGAGGTGGATCGAGCAAGCGGATTACTGTCGGCCTGCCTTCCATAGCTTTGAGGATGCCGTAGAAGTCGCTCTGCTGTATCTTTTCCAGTTGGGCCAGCGCGGTATGGTAGTCTCGGACCGACTGGGAATTGTTAGCGGCTATTTTGGCCTGCGCCAGCACTTCCTCCGCAACTGCGCGCTTCTCGCTGTCATCGGGTAGGGGCGCAATAGAGCGGAGCGAAATCCCGTGCGCCCCTACGAGCGCCGCCTGCGCATCGTACACCGCATTGTCCAACCGCGTAGCCTCTCCCGCCGAAAGTATCATCATGCGCACCACCGGAAGGCGCTCCTCCTCGAAAAACATGTGCTCGGTGCGGCACAGCCCTATGCCCTGCGCGCCGTAGCTGACCGCCTTCGCTGCATCGCGCGGATAGTCTGCGTTGGCCCACACCTGAAGCTTGCGCACTTCGTCAGCCCAACTAAGCAATGTGACCAGGTCGTGCTCCTCGGCGAAGTTCGGCTCAATGAGCGCGATAGCGCCCGCGAATACCTCGCCCGTCGTGCCGTCTATGGATATAACGTCTCCCTGCTTGATCGTCTGTCCATTCGCCGTGAAGTAGCCCTCCTCGTCGTTGACGTGCAGACCGCCGTTCTCGGCTCCGGCCACGCACACCTTGCCGAACTGCCGCGCTACCACAGCAGCGTGCGAAGTAGCCCCGCCCCTGGCCGTGAGCACGCCCTTGGCGGCTATCATGCCGTGTACGTCCTCCGGGTTGGTCTCTTTGCGCACCAGGACGACCGCTTCGCCGTCATGTCCGAGGCGCTGCGCTTCATTTGCCGAGAATATAGCTTTGCCCACAGCCGCGCCCGGCGCAGCGTTCAGACCCACCACGAGCAATCTGTTGCTGGCACGCGCCCGCTCCTTATCCTTGTCGTCGAAGCGCGGTAGGAGCAATTGTACGACGTGCGCAGGTTCGACCCTTTGTAGGGCTTCCTCCTTGGTGATAAGCTTCTCGCTCACCATATCAACGGCGACCTTGACTGCCGCCGCCGCTGTGCGTTTCGCCCTGCGGTCTTGCAGCATGTAGAGTTTGCCCTGTTCCACGGTGAATTCCAGGTCTCGCATATCCTTGTATTGCTGCTCAAGACGCTGGCCTATTTCGTCGAACTGTCGGTACACCTCCGGCATCTCCTGCTTCAATTGCATGATTTTCTGTGGGGTACGGATGCCCGCCACTACGTCCTCGCCTTGGGCATTGACCAGAAACTCGCCATACAGCTTGTTCTCACCGGTGGCTGGATCGCGTGTGAAGGCTACACCCGTTCCAGAATTGTCATCCATGTTGCCAAAAACCATCATAACAACATTGACTGCTGTACCTAGATCGTCCGGTATGTTCTCGGCCTTGCGGTAAGCAAAGGCGCGTGGCGAGTACCAGGAATTGAAAACTGCTTCTATTGCTAATCGAAGTTGCTCGTATGGGTCCTCTGGTAGAGGTCGTTCAGCTTCGCGCTGCACGGTCTCTTTGAACTGCTCCACAAGAGCTTTTAGGTCACCCGCAGTTAGCTCGGTGTCCAGTTTTGCGCCGCGGTCCTGCTTCATCTTCTCTAATAGATCATCAAAGTAATGCGCGTCCACGCCCATGACAATACGCCCGAATAGCTGAATGAAGCGGCGATAGGCATCATAGCTGAAGCGCTCGTTGCCAGAGCGCCTGATAATGCCCTGTAAGGTCTGATCATTCAGACCCAAATTGAGTATAGTGTCCATCATGCCAGGCATAGATTCTCTAGCGCCAGACCGAACGGATACCAGCAAGGGATTATCGGGGTCGCCTAAGTGCCTACCTGTCTCCTGCTCGACGGTACGAAGCGCCACCATAGCCTGCTCCCACATGCCAGGCGGGAACTTCTCACCGTTCCCATAGAAGGCCCGGCAAGCCTCAGTGGTGATGGTGAAGCCTGGAGGCACCGGCAGCCCTGCGTTAGTCATCTCGGCCAGCCCCGCGCCCTTGCCACCCAGCAGATCGCGCTGTGTGGCGTTGCCCTCGTGGAATAGGTAAACCCATTTTTGGGTGGTTGGCGTGCCTTGTTGCGTTTCGCTTGTTGTACTCGTCATTAGACTTGATCTCCTTTTGTGCGTTATGGCCTCTATTTTACACTTTCCAATCTTCCGTCTTCCACAAGGAAAACTATAATTGTTTCTCGCTCAAATACACCACCAAATCAGTCGGCGGAACCTCCACACTCATCTGCCCCAGCATCGTAGCCAATTGGCTGCGGTGCTCGATCTGGTGGTTGGGCACTTGTAGGAGCATATGCCACACTTTGCGCGTGCGTGTTTTACCATCGGGCGACCTATAAGTGACTTCCTGGCCCAGATCATCGTCGGTGATGGACGAGAGATAGCTTACAGCCGTAACGTGCTGCTCATTCCACCAGTCTATCAGCACGCGCAGATTAGCAAAGTCTTCCCCTTTAGGCAGCTTCATGGGCGACTCCCCCAAGCAGCGTTGTAACCACAACCATTCGGACACGGCCATGTGCGCCAGGGTGTCGTAGACGGCTCCGTATACTCCACTTTCGGGCGTGGCCCTTAGTTGGGTCTCGTCCAACGTCTCGATTGGACCAAGCATTTTGTCTCGCGCCCAGATAGAGTAGTCGAACATAGTCCTTATCTGCTCTACGGCAACGGTAGCGCCCCGGCCCTTGTCCCCTTCTGCCATAGCCGTGTCAGGTGGCATCACAGGCCCGGCGAGAGGCAACATCCTGAGCAGGCGCGTCTCTACCCGACGTACCTCATCCGTTGTCATGCCGAAGGTTTGCGCTACCTCTTCCGAGCTATGTTGGGAGCCGCCGGCCAAGCCGATACGCATGGTGAGTATTTGCAGTTCCTGCTCGGTCAGGGCTGTAGTAATCTCACCTCCTGATGGAGCGGATGGCTCAGTCTCCGACGTATCTTCAGCCGGGGCAGAGTCGTCCAGAGTTTTGAGCACTTCTATAACCTGGGCGCGCACCTTCTCCAGGGAGACCCCCAGGCTTTCAAGCACACCGGCTGCTATCCCCTCCCCCTCTCGCACCAGGCCAAGCAATAGGTGTTCGGTGCCTATGAACTTGTGGTTCAGACGCCGAGCCTCATCCACTGCCAACTCAATCACACGCTTGGCACGAGGCGTAAGCCCTATTTCGCCCATCACCATGCGGTCACCCCGTCCTATGATGAACTCTACCGCCGAGCGCACTTTATGCAATTCAATCCCCAGGTTGTTGAGCACGCGGGCCGCAACGCCATCGCCCTCGCGCACCAGGCCCAGCAGTATGTGCTCCGTGCCGATGTAGTTGTGGTTGAAGCGTTGTGCCTCCTCCTGAGCCAATTGCAGCACGCGCCGCGCTCTCTTCGTAAACTTGTCAAACGCAAACGAAACTTCTGCCTCTCGCTCTTTAGAAACCCTTGCCTCCTTACCTCTATTCAACAGCCTGCCAAATGGTCGGTTTGCCGTCTGCTTACCACTAGACGCACCATAGCCGCTCGAGCTTTTGAGTACCTCAATAACCTGGGCGCGCACTTTCTCCGCAGATATGGATAGGCTCTTGAATATCTGTGCGGTTCTATCATCGTCCAGATGGGTCAGACCGAGCAACAGGTGCTCGGTCCCTATATAGTGGTGGTTGAGATGGCGGGCCGCGTCCACTGCTAACTCGATGGTCCGCTTGGCTTGTGGCGTAAGCCCAATCTCGCCCATCACCATACGATCACCACGCTCTGTAATCGCCTCAACCGCCGCGCGGGTTTTGTCGAGATCAACTCCCAGGTTATTGAGCACGCGGGCCGCAACGCCGTCACCCTCGCGCACCAGGCCTAACAGTATGTGCTCCGTGCTGATGTAGTTATGGTTGAAGCGTTGCGCCTCTTCCTGGGCAAGTTGCAACACTTTGCGCGCTCGCTCTGTAAACTTGTCGAATCTGTCAGTCATGGTCTTGTCTCCCCATGCTAATAAATACGTCGCATCGGGTCCTATCAATTGGACACACTATTTTATACTCCCTGGGAAGCCCATACGCAACTGGTGTAGAATAACATTCAGAAATCAAACAAAATCGCTTCGTGAATTTGTTTGATTTCTGAATAATCCCGCCGGGAGGCGTAAAGCTATGACGGTATCTTACTGGCAGGACTCTAGCGCGGAGCAAACGGTCGAGTGCGACGTATGCGTAGTGGGCGCGGGCATAGTGGGGTTGTACCTGGCGCGGCTCATCGCGGGCCAGGGGTTAAGTGTGTGCGTGCTTGAAGCGCGGCACGTCGCTGCGGGCGCGTCGGGCCGCAACGCGGGCATGGTGCTCACGGGCACCGCCTATTATTACCACGACGCTCTGCGCATCTATGGGCGCGAGCTTGCCCGCCAGATATGGGACCTAACCCGCCACAACCGCGACATAGCCAGGGGCCTTTCAGAAGAGTTCGGCACGCCCTGGACGCAGACCGGCTCTCTACTGCTCGCGTTGGACGATACCGAAGCCGAAGACATCGAGCGCGCCGCAGACGCTATGCGCGAGGACGGCATACCCGCCCAATACACCCACAAAGACCCCACCAAACGAGGCTTTATCGCGGTGATCGCCCAGCCGGAGGACGCGGGTATCCACCCGGTAAAGTTCGCCCAGGCGCTGGCCGCCTCAACGGGTGCAAGTATCTACGAGCAGTCGGAGGTCTTTGCGATTGAACCAATGAGCGGCGGAGGCGTGGAGGTGCGGTCATGGAGGGCGCTCGTGCGCTGTGGGAAAGTCGCGCTCTGCACTAATGCCTATTCTCCCCTACTCCACCCCTATTTCGAGGGCAAGGTGCTACCGACACGGGGGCAGATACTTTGCACGGAGCCTTTAGACAAGATATTCCTCACGCAGATGTGCTACGCCGACTACGGCTACGAATACTTCAGGCAACTGCCCGATGGCCGCCTGATGGTGGGCGGCTGGCGGCACCACTTCCGTGAGGTTGAGGTGGGCTACGAGGACCGCACAACATCCGATGTGCAAAGCGGGCTGGAAGGCTTCCTGGCCCGCTACTTCCCCGAAGCCAAAGGAGCGCGCATCACCCACCGGTGGTCGGGCACGATGGGCTTCAGCGCCGACGGCATACCCTTAGTCGGCTCGCTGCCCGACATGCCAGACGTATATTTCGCGGTAGGGTTCACGGGGCACGGGTTGGGTTTCGGGCTGGCGACGGCTGAGAGGTTAGCCGCGCATATGCTGTTTAGGCAGGAGTTGGAGTGGTTGAATGCGAGGAGGTTGGAAAGTTGATTCTTGAACATGATATAGTTCACGCCGCAGTGTTGCTATCGGATTGGGCCTCCAACCACAGGGCATCGGCGCAAAAGTCGAGGTCGCCAGGCCATTGGATGTAACGACCACGCTCGCCTATCGAGACTTGCGAGAAATAATCGGGATCGCTCAATGTGGCGGAAACCCCACCTTGACGAATTAGTGGTTTGAAATCCACAACTATAACTGTGCCATCGGAGTAAGTCAAGTGCAACTTATAGTCTGGCTCGATGTTTACACTATTTATCGAACTCACTTGTGTTTACGTTCACGCTCAATTTCCGCTATTGCATGCTTGAAAGGGATGGGTTCTTCACCCGATGCTATCGCTTCATCATAGGCCCGAATGGCTTCTAATTCTTCCAATTCGTCAAGCATCTTCAGGTAATCTTCCATGTCCAGTATGACGCTAATACGTTTTCCCTGTTCATCCACTACATAGCGTTCTTTATGTTCCAGCATTAAAATTTCCTCGCATAACTTAGAAATAGCTTGATTATATTATTCCATATAGTTGCAAGTTTCGATAGCGCCTCATTGGGGTAACGTATAACCCCAAACCCTAACCTCCCCCTCCCTATCCTTCATCTCCTCCAACCGCATCACCGTCTTGCTCACAGCCAGCGGATTACTGTCACAGCCAACAAAAGTGCGGTCCATCATAGCAGCGCACATCAGCGTGGTGCCTGAGCCGCAAAAGAAGTCGGCTACCGCGCTGCGGGGGTTGGACGAAGCGCGGATTATGCGCTCCAACAGGGCCAGGGGCTTCTGGGTCTCGTAACCCACGCGCTCGTTGTGCAGGCGAGCCACCACAGGGAAGTACCACCAATCTTCGGGAACCTTGCCGCGCTCCAGGTCGGGCGCTTTGCCGAAGCCTGCTTTCCGAGACGATGCGAAGGTCGCTATCGTTGACGGGTCATAGGGCACGCGCACAGCGTCGGCGTTGAAGATGTAATCCTTAGAGCGGGTATACACCAGTATAGTGTCGTGCTTGCGCTTGAAGGCCGAGGTTATGGGCGAAGGGCCGTGATAGCACCAAATTATCTCGTTCAAGAAGCGTTCGCGCCCAAACAAGCGGTCGAGCATCACTTTGACGTAATGCACGTAATGCCAGTCGAGATGCACGTAAAGAGTGCCATTAGGGGCGAGCAGATCGCGCATGAGGGCCAGCCGCGCTTCCAGCCATCGCAGGTAGTCATCGTGGCCCTGGGCGTCGGCATACGCGGGAACCTGCGTGGAGAACTGCCCACCATCGGTGGGAGCGCGGCGGGCGTTGTACCCCTTGCCTGAATTGAAAGGCGGGTCCGCGTAAATCAACTCGAACCGGCTGCCCCTATCCAGGAGCAAAGACATCAGCCGCAGGTTATCCGCCATGTACAGGTCGGCTGGCTCAGGCGGCTTGCGCTCATATGGAGGCGCGAAGGTGGGAGGCAGAATCGCCAATAGAGTGGGTCCGTCTGCCACATGCGGCGGATCGTGAAGCAGCGCATCTATGGAGGCCACGCCGTAGCGGTGCTCGTACTTGCCCCTCCCTATGCTTCTGCGGGGCTGTGTTTCGCTATCCTTGTCCATATCTGTCAAATCAGTCTATACCCCCTATTCTTCTGTGGGTGTAGGGGCGAACCTTGTGTTCGCCCTCTTGATGTAACAGTCAACCAGCAGGGCGAACACAAGGTTCGCCCCTACACCCACAGAAGAATAGAGGTGCAACCGTAGGGGCGCTGCTTGCCGCGCCCTGGTGAGACGAATGGGGATGGTTGAGTGGTTGACCACCAGGGCGCGGCAAGCAGTGCCCCTACCCTTGGTAGGCAAGCTCTAGCCAATAAGGAGTGAACCATCTTTGACCTGCACGGGATATGTCGCAAGAGGTTCGTCGGCGGGGTCTTGCACCACTTCTCCCGTTCGCACGTTGAAGCGCGAGCCGTGCCAGGGGCAGGTGACTATCTCGCCCGCAAGTGAGCCTTCGCAAAGCGGCCCGCCTCGGTGGGTACATTCAGTTTGGGTGGCGTAGAACTGCCCGTCCACGTTGAACACCGTCACCTCTTTGTCGCCAACTTGAGCGGTCTTGCATGTACCGGGCGTTACCTCTGATGCTTGCAGAGGCCGCGTACTATTCCTGACAGTCATGGTAGAATCTCCTGTATATTCTAGCCCTTCTTTTATCATGCCGAGTGTTAGAATACACTATATCACAGTCGTGGCGTAAATCGTGCTACGAAAACCTGGCTATTGGCGGCAAACTTTGAGCAGGAGGGCTGGTAACATGGCGGTAAAGTTCGGGGTGTTCGTGCCCCAGGGTTGGCGAATGGACCTTGTAGATATAGACGACCCGGTTGAACAGTACGAAGCGATGACCCGCTTCGGCCTGGAAGCCGAGAAATTAGGCTTCGACTCGATATGGCTGTATGACCATTTCCACACGGTGCCCACGCCCCAATTAGAGAGTACCTTCGAGTGCTGGACATCCACGGCTGCCCTCGCCCGCGACACGTCTACCATCAGGATAGGTCAGATGGTAGGTTGCAACAACTATCGCAACCCCGCACTCCTGGCAAAGATAGCGTCCACGGTAGATGTGTTGAGCCACGGTAGGCTGGACTTCGGCTTAGGCGCGGGCTGGTATCAGGAAGAGTTCGAGGCGTATGGCTACCCGTTCCCCGATGGGCCGGAACGCCTGCGGATGCTGGACGAAGGGCTGCAAATCATACGGGCGATGTGGACGGAGCCTTATGCTACGTTCGAGGGGCGATACTACCGAGTGCATGAGGCGATCAACGAGCCAAAAGGCGTTCAGAAGCCACATCCTCCGATCTGGGTGGGCGGCAGCGGGGAGAAGGTGACGCTGAAACTCGTCGCCAAATACGGAGACGCCTGCAACATAAGCGTAGGGACCGACCCCGAAGCGTACAGGCACAAATACCAGGCGCTAGAGGAGCACTGCGAAAAGCTAGGCCGCGACTATGATAGCATCATCAAGTCGGCGCACGTCTTTATGACACTCGTGGAGCCGGGTAAAGACCCGAAAAAGACGGCAGAAAAGTGGCTCAAGCTGAGGAACAGGACTTTCGAGGAATATCAGAAACAGACTTTCGTTGGCGCTCCACCTGAGGCCGTAGACTGGTTAAACAGCCTAAAAGACGCGGGCACTCAGTACATCATCCTTTATTTCTACAACGACCTGACCCATCTGGACACCCTGCGCCTGTTCGCGGAGGAAGTGCTGACGGTGTTCAGGTAGACGATGGACGATGGACGATGGACGATGGACGATGGACGATGGACGATGGACGATGGACGATGGACGATGGACGATGGACGATGGACGATGGCTGTTGTTATCATCGTCCATCGTCTATCGTCTATCGTCCATCGTCCGTCCTCACTCCGCTACCACAGCCTCGCGCTGCTCCGTCGCTTCTGCGTCGGCTTCGAGTCGCTTGTTTTGAGCGCGCAGGCGTTTTATCTCAGCGATAAGGAGGGGCACGTCTTCACGGGTAAGTTTGTCCACTTTACTGAGCAGGGAGTTAAGCTTCTGAAGCTCTCCAGGCGGCTCTTTGCGCATATACGGCGAGTTCTGTATCTCCCAGCACCGCGCTTCTATTTCTCCAATGCTGTAGTTAGCTGTCATGGTTCCCCCGTATCCTTTTCTTCCAGCTTACCGCTTTTAGAAATACAACGCCCACCAAAAATCGGTACTGTTAATTATACCAGCCCAATGCCAATACTAAGCACACTTGACGCGACGCCCAACTTTTGATACAAAGTCTTACCGTAGCTGTTCGCAATTATTATCGAGTAGTTTATTGGTTCGATTATCCTGCGGCCATCCATACGCATATACACATAAGTGATTGGAGAAATGAATGCCCAATATCGAGGGAGTAGTCATCAAGGAGTTGGTAACACACACAGACGAGCGCGGTTTCTTCAGGGAGATGATCCGCAAGACGGACCCGTTCTTCGGTGAAGGCTTCGCGCAGTTGAGCCACTCGCTGATGCACCCCGGCACGGCGAAAGCCTGGCACATCCATAAGACACAGGTAGACTGGTGGTACGTGCCGGTGGGCGTGCTGAAGGTAGCCTTGTACGATACTCGCACCGATTCACCGACCAGGGGCGTACTCCAGGAGCTATTTATGGGTGGAGATTACGGCCAAATGGTGCTCAAAATCCCGCCGGGCGTGGCCCACGGCTGCAAGGCGATAGGCGGCGCCGCACATCTCGTATACGTCACTTCCAATGTCTATGATACAGCCGAAGAGGGCCGCATCCCCCACGATGACCCCGAAATAGGATACGATTGGACGGCTTTGCCAACGATAACGTGAAACGTGAAACGTGATGCGTGAAACGTGATGCGTGATTATCGTAATTCACGTTTCACGTTTCACGTTTCACGTTTCACGTTTCACGTTTCACCTCCACCAGAGGTCTTTTCGCAGTAGGTTTGCGCCCAGAAGACCAAGTTGCACCTCGTAGGGAGTGCCTGCGGCTTCTGGGTGGTATTCAAAGCGATTGCGCTCGAAGTATTGGACCGTGTAGAGTTGGCCGTTGGTGGGCGACACTTCGGCTATCTCCTCAGAAATGGGGTAGCCATAGATTGCCAGGCCGCCGGTGTGCTGCCAGAAGGCGAGGAAGCCGCCCCCCAGGGAATGGCCCGTTTGTGGGAAATATACGTGGTCGGGGGGGACGCTGTTCGGGTCGGCTTTGTCGAAGGTCCTGCCCTGGGTGTATTCGTCGCCCAGCAAGCGCAACAACACGGCGTTGCGGGTTCCTGCGTATTCCGGGTGGTACTCGAAGACTCCTCTCTGGAAGAACTGGCTCAGATAGCCTCCATTTAGCATGGCGGGGCGGCTGATGGGATATCCAAAGCGTTCAATACCGCCGTTTTTTCGCCAATAATCCATGAACTCCGGGGCGATAGCCTGACCCGTCTCCGCGAAGTATAGGTGATGATCAGCCCCGGCGTCGTTTGGGCCTACCTTGTCGGTAATTGTGTAGCCAAGCGCGAGTTCCTGGTACGTTTTGTAGGCCAGCTTGTGTATCCAGACGCTGCCCGATGGCGCGTAGCTGGCGTTGCCGGGGCTTTCCGCAAGCCTTACCAGGCCATAGTTTGCGACGTAGTTGCCGGGCACGAAGTCCTCATACTTGAACCAGAAGGCGTGCGCGATGTTGCTACGAAGTTCTGGGTCGTCCAGAATGCCGCTATAAACCTGGCGCAGGAAGTACGCCTGGTCAACCTCGCCTTGCGTGGGCGGGTCCTGCGGAGAGGAAGGCGGCCTGGCTTCGGCTCCTACCTCGGTGATCCAGAGCTTGCTATGGAAGTCGCCCCGGTCGCGCAACTTGTGGGCGAAATCCTTGAGGAAGGCGAGCATTTTGTTGGTGTCAATGAAGTAGGGGTGAACGCCGACGCCGTCCCAGGGTACAAGGTTCCAGCCTGGGTTGTTGCTGTACGCTTGTAATCGGTACTGCTCGACCCACTGGGAAGTGTAGACCTGGTAGAGATAATCGAATTGGTCGCGGTTA
>JBBQIC010000040.1:0-17730 GCA_038324555.1 Chloroflexia bacterium | reverse complement strand
CTTATCCCCCATCTCCCTCCTCAGGGCCAGGCTCTCCTTGTGCAGACCACTTGCTGAGGAGTAGTCCCCTTGTCTCTGCGCGAGTACCCCTGCCCCATTCAGGGCCTTTGCTCTGCTTCTGCTCCTCGATTTACTCAAGGACTGTTGTTGCCTACCTGCCTCAGTTCCTTCTGCTATGCCAGATGCTGAATACAGAGTGGGTATGGGAAGTGTGGGAGATGTGGAAGATGCGGGAGATGTGGCGAGCAGGGCACCCAGGTGCTCCCTTCCCTCTGTGAACAGCCCTCTCACATACCAAAACCGCCATATTGCTCCCCCTATCCGCAGCCCTACCTCTTCCCCTTCCCCTTCCCCTTCTTCTCCCGCAGCTTCTACTCGGTTAGTCTGCTCACCCGACCAGGCCAGAGCAGCCCTGATGTTGTCGTAATCATCCTCCAGCCTGTCCAGCCACTCTTGCTGTCTCTTGCCTATCAGATGCGGCTCTGCTTCCTCTGATAATCTCATGAAATAGAGGGCATGTTCCCTGCACAGTGCTGCCTCCTCTCCACTATCCTGTAGCTTCTCTCTTGCGTATTCGTGTATCGTCTCCAACAGCCAGAAGCGAGGTTCTCCATCTCTACCGTCGCGCTGCTGCAACAGGCTGCTGTTCATCAGCGACTCTGCCCCATCCAGCAGATCGACTTGCAACTTCCCCTCGATCTGTAGTCCTTCCGAATTGCACACCGCTTCAAGTGCTTCGAGTGAGCGCCCGCCCTGGAAGACAGCCATGCGGCGGAATAGCTGCTTCTCTCCCTCGTCTAGCAGGTCATAGCTCCACTCGATAGCGCCACGTAAGGTCTGCTGGCGGGCGGGTACGTTCACCCCTCCTCCCGTCAGCATCTTCAGTCTGCTGCTCAACCGGGAGAGGAGGGCATTCGGTGGCAGGAGGCGCACGCGGGCGGCTGCAAGCTCTATCGCCAACGGCAAGCCGTCCAGCCGCACGCAAATCTCCGCTACGGCGGGGGCGTTCTCGTTGGTCACCTGGAAGTCGGGTTTGGCCGCCTGGGCTCGCTCGATGAAGAGCTGTACTGCCTCATATTGCGTTAGACGTTCCACTGGAGGGAGGTGGTTGGGGTCTGGCAGGTCGAAGGGAGGTACGGGGAAGGCATGTTCTCCGTACAGGCGCAGGTTGACCCTGCTGGTGACCACTATCTTCAGGTGAGGGGCACCCTTCATCAGCGCGTCCACTACCGGTGCGGCACTCGCTACCTGCTCGAAGTTGTCCAGCACCAGGAGGAGGCGCTTGTCGTGCAAGTAGTCCTTGAGGCTCTCTATCAGGGGTTTGCCCGCAGCCTCCATCACCTTCAGCGTCTGGGCGATGGTGGAGGGGACGAGAGAGGGGTCGGTTAGGGCTGCGAGCTCTACCGAGAAGACACCATCAGGGAAGTCTTCGAGCAGTTCGGCTGCGGCTTGCAGGGCCAATCTGGTCTTACCCGTGCCTCCAGGCCCGGTGAGGGTGACGAGGCGCACATCGGGGTGGCGAAGGAGCGCCACTAGGGAAGCAAGCTCTTTCTCCCTGCCGATAAAGGGAGTGGGCTGTAGAGGGAGGTTGTTGGGGTGGGATTCGAGAGTGCGCAGGGGCGGGAACTCGGTTGGGAGGCCGGGTGCTACTAGCTGGAAGATGTGCTCTGGCCGCACGAGGTCTTTGAGGCGGTGCTCTCCCATGTCGAGCAGGGTGATACCGGGCGGCAAGTGGTCCCGCACCAGTTCCTGTGTGGCTGCTGACACAAGAGTCTGCCCGCCATGTCCCGCAGAGAGTAGGCGAGCCACACGGTTGAGGGGCTGGCCGAAGTAGTCGCCTCCCCGCGCCTCGACCATGCCCGTGTGGAGGGCCATGCGCACAGGCACCGCGCCGATGGCCCCGTCCCACTGCTCGGTGAGCAGGGAGCGTTGCGCCTCACGGGTGGCGGCCAGAGCTGAGAGGGGAGTGGGAAAGGCCACATAAAAGGCGTCTCCCATCGTTTTGAAAATATAGCCTCCTTGCGCTTCTATAGCGGAGCGCACGATGGTGTCGTGGCGCTGCAAGGCAATCTGCATCTGCTGGGGATAAGCTTCCCAGCGTTTAGTTGATCCTTCTATATCGGTGAAGAGGAAGGTGACAGTGCCGGAAGGTAGATTATTCATGGAAGACCTCAGCCGCGGTAAGCCTATATGAAAAAGGCGAAATTGAGTACCCTATTATAGCACCTGAAGGTCTGTCGAAGTGAGCATATCTGACACTCAGGGCATAATCGGACACTTGTGGTTGTCAGGTCCAATCTTGGTTATCACACTTCATATTACCAATAGATTCCTCGATAGTATGACCCTGGCTGGTAGTGCCCACTTCAGGACACTGTGCTACGTATAAGTCTTCCTCCTTGTGGAGTACCGCCGTGAAAGTCCTCACTGCCATACTAATAGTCTCCTTATGCACTTCTAAGCAAACGCCAAACGTCCTCTTGCATCGGGAATCGGACGCCCTAGTTCTTTCGCTGTTTCAATCCACTCCTGTATTATTACTTCCACATTCGCAAGAGCCTTTTGATATGTTGCTCCATCTGCGGCACATCCGGCTAACTCTGGGGCTTCAGCAATGAACGCTTGGTCTTCATCACTCCAGTAAATTATCACTTCATACTTGGAGATCATGCTCATTACTTCTCAAAACGCTCGATTGTCCCCCCGCCTATCACCTCGTCCCCCCTATACACCACCGCCGCCTGTCCTGGTGTGACCGCGCGCTGTGGCACATCAAACTCTACGTGGATGCGGCTGTCTGGCAAGGGTGTCACGATGGCGGACACCTCTGCCGCCCGGTAGCGTATCTTCACGTTGGCACGGAACGGCGCGGTCGGCGTCTCACCCGAAGTCCAGTGCATATCGTCCGCCGTGAGGGTAGACGAAAGCAAGTCTTCGTTGGAGCCTACTACTACCAGGTTGTCTTCGGGTCGCAACTCCACCACGAAACGCGGCTCCGGCCCCAGCGCGCCCAATCCCTTTCTCTGGCCTATCGTGTAGCCGGGCACGCCTCCGTGCTTGCCGACCACATTGCCCGCAGTGTCTACCATCTTGCCCGGCTGCGACATACCAGGAGATACCTTCTCAAGGAACGTGCGGTAGTCGTTATTCGGGACGAAGCAAATCTCCTGGCTGTCGGGCTTATTGGCTGTCACCAGGTTGCGTTCGGCGGATAGTTCTCGAACGTGCGTCTTTCGGTACTCGCCAAGGGGCAGAAGGAGCCTGCTCAGTTCGCTCTGCCCCAAATGGAACAGCACATAGGATTGGTCCTTAGACGGGTCAATCGCCCTGCGCAAGGCATACTTACCCGTAGCCTCGTCGCACGTAATACGAGCATAGTGCCCGGTGGCGAGGTGGTCCGCGCCTAACTGAGCCGCCCGCTTTAGGAGCGAGTCGAACTTGACATAACGGTTGCACATCAAGCAAGGATAGGGCGTGCGCCCCTTACTATATTCGCTCACGAAGTTGTCTATCACGGTCTTGCGGAAATCGCCCTCGAAGTCGAGCACATAGAAGGGTATGCCAAGCTCGTAGCATACCAGACGCGCATCGTCCACGTCGTCAGCCGAGCAGCAGCCCTTGTTGAGCCTGCCCGATGCGTTCGTGGCGCGCCCCTGCGCATGAAGGTGGTGCAGGCGCATATGAACGCCTATCACCTCGTAACCCGCCTCCATTAGCAGCGCAGCGGTGAGCGAGCTATCAACCCCGCCGCTCATTGCGACCACTACTTTGTTGTTCTTGCTATTTGTCATACTCTTTTATAGTACCTTCTTTTATTATGCGTTCTTGTTTTTCTATAATTGTGTTGGTTTGAATAGCTATACCTTCATCATAGCAAGGCCGCGTCCTTCATGGCATACTTATCTTTAGCCCAGCCAACAACAACTATGAAATCTCCTCAATCAACTGGTCCGCCGTGAGCACACGAATATCACGGAACTGCTTCAAGCCTAACAAATGACTATCCCCTGAAACTATTGCTTCTCCTTGAGCAGCAACAGCGCAGGCTATGACAGCATCATCGTCTGGGTCGGTAAGAATCACTGGTTCAATAGTAGCTGGCTCGATAACGGAAGCTAGGGCTGCATATCCCAAAACTAAACCGTGCGGCGTAATTCCAACAGATAAGAGGCGTTGGACAAATTTCTCACGACTCAGGACATCTTCTAACTCGGCGAGTAGAGCCACACTTGTGAATAGTTCTATCCCACCTTCCCGCGCCATCTCCAGTATCTGACGCGGTTTACCTCGCCAGAGCAGACCCGAAACAACGATGTTCGTGTCAGTTACGACTCTCATCGGATGAGCAGCGCGCCTGGCGAGCGG
This sequence comes from Chloroflexia bacterium, assembly GCA_038324555.1. Taxonomy (GTDB): domain Bacteria; phylum Chloroflexota; class Chloroflexia; order QHBQ01; family JADMIH01; genus JADMIH01. Next base: position 13,365 of record JBBQIC010000040.1, on the reverse strand, counting down.
CAGCAATTTCGGCTTCCACTTCGGCCTCAGTCAACGGCATATCTGCTGCGGCCAGGTGATCAGCTGCATCGAATAGCTTATTCACGCGGCGGCGGCGGATTTCCGCACGCAGTAATGATTCAATTGCTTCGGGTGTCAGCAATCCATTGTCTGCCGCTTCACGAGCCAAACTGTCTGGAAGGTCTAGCTTGAGTTCAAGAGACGACATCTCTGCGCTACCTCCTTTTTAGATCTCGTTATTCCTCATTGTACCATTCGGCTTCTTTATCATTCTAGCATATGACGTAGTTATGCAGCAAAAGAAGTAGCATCGTCGTAGTTTTGTTTCCGGTTGACGTGCCCCTACCCCTCTGCTATAGTGCGTATACCACTGCTTGACTACGGTAGGGAGAAAAAGAGCAATGCCGAAAACCACTGCTGATTATTCTGACGTCCTGTTCAGCAAAATTGAAAGCCGCACCGCCAACGTTGGCATTATCGGCCTCGGATACGTTGGCCTTCCCCTGGCCGTTGAATTCGCCCATGCAGGCTTCAACGTAACCGGAATCGATCTCGACGAACGCAAAATAGCCGCTATTAGCGAGGGCCGCTCATATATAAAAGACGTCAGAGACGAGGCCGTAAGCGCCGCAGTGGAAGCAGGCAAACTGCGCGCAACATCTGATTTCACCGCCCTGCGTGAAGCCGATACCATATCTATCTGCGTTCCCACGCCCCTACGTAAGACAAAGGACCCGGACATATCGTATATAGTCTCTGCAACAGAGGCCGTAGCCGAGTATGGGCGGCGCGGCCAATTGGTGGTCCTGGAAAGCACAACCTACCCTGGGACCACCGACGAGATCGTTCTGCCGCGCCTGACGGCGAACGGCTACGAGGTCGGCAAAGATTTCTTTTTGGCCTTCTCGCCGGAGCGTGTGGACCCAGGCAACCCACGCTTCCAGACAGCCAACATCCCCAAGGTCATAGGCGGGGTCACGCCTGATTGCCTGCGGCTGGCTACTGCTCTCTATTCAACAATTATTGACCGGGTCGTACCCGTGTCGTCTCCCGCCGCAGCCGAGATGGCAAAGCTATTAGAAAACACCTTCCGCGCCGTCAACATAGCCATGGCGAACGAGTTAGCCATCATGTGCGCCAAGTTGGGCATAGACGTTTGGGAGGTGATAGACGCTGCCGCCACCAAACCTTTCGGCTTCATGCCCTTCTATCCCGGCCCTGGCCTGGGCGGGCACTGCATACCCATAGACCCCCAGTACCTGTCATGGAAGCTCAAGACACTAAACTATAAAGCGCGCTTTATAGAGATGGCCTCCGAAATAAACACCGACATGCCCAACTACGTGCTTGACCTGCTCGCCGACGCCCTCAACGACCATTCCAAGCCTCTGCGCGGCAGTCGCGTGCTGGTGCTGGGCGTGACGTACAAGCGCGATGTGGAAGATGTGCGCGAGTCCCCCGCCATAGACATCATCAATCTCTTGCACGTAAAAGGAGCTTTGGTGGACTACCACGACCCATACGTGCCCGCCTTACAGACCGAGGAAGGCCAGCCGTCCTTGCGCTCAATCGAGCTTACAGAGGAGGGTCTGAAGGAATACGATGCGGCGCTGGTGGTGGCCGATCACACCTCTTACGATTGGCCCTGGATAGCCGAGCATTCCAGGCTCGTAGTAGACACCCGCAACGCCACCAAGAAGCTGGGGAAACGAGATAACGTTAGGAAATTATGAATTATGAAGTAAGAATTATGAATTACGCACATTCATAATTCTTACTTCATAATTCATAATTCGTATCTTATGCTAAGAAGCTTGCTCTGTGATGAACATAACCACTTTCTGGTCGTAGAGAATGTCGGGGCGATCAGCGATCTGGTAAGGAACAAGAATCGCCATCTCTGGCTCGATATTGAGCGTCCTACAGCCGAGGAGTTCGCGCTGATCCAGGAAGAATTCAACCTCCACCCACTCGCAGTAGAAGATGCCACCATTCGACACCAGCGTCCCAAGGTAGACCAATATGCCAACTTCTATTTCGTGGTCTTCTATGCGGTCAGCTCTACAGACTCGGCGGCTACTACGGAGCAGATTTCAGGGCGAGCGGGTCTCAGGGGCGTCAGGTTCCATGAGCAGGACGGTCGAGATGACGCTGGCAATGCAGGCAATCTCGGTTCCGATGTGTCTCGCCCCCTCGCAGGCCCGATAGGTGCGGGTGCGGAAGTCAGTCGGATGCCTGGACGCATTATGTTGCGTGAATTGTCTATGTTCCTGGGAGAAAATTATCTCATTACCGTACACGAGGACCCCATTCCTGAGTTCGACGAAGTAGCTCGCCGATGGCTCCGTAACATCGAAGAGATGAAAGCAGAGTTGGGCATCAGCGACCACCCACAAGGTACTCGCCAGTTGACGCCGATGGAGACTGCGGCCCTCACCCCTACATCGAGCAATAAGGCCGCTATGCAGACTATATCCCGGCAACAGGCCGCCACGGAGGATGCGGTGGTGGCCTCCACGCCTACGTTTAGCCAGGAGGCCATGATTATAAACGAGCCGCCTGGTCAGGTGGTAGAGGCAACCGAGGGGCAGCCGAGGGGCAGCGCCCGCAGCGGCATTCTACTGTACTCGCTGTTGGATACTATCGTTGACAGCTATTTCCCGGTGGTTGATAGCATAGTAGACCGTGTTGAAGACCTAGAGGAACAGATATTCGAGCGGTTCAACCCGGCAGCCCTGGAGTCGGTGTTCCTGCTGAAGAAAGACCTGTTGGCCCTTCGCAAGGTGCTCGCCCCGGAGCGCGACGTGCTCAACATACTGACCCGCCGCGACCTGCCTATCTTCGAGGAGCACACGATAATCTATTTCCAGGACGTTTATGACCACGTAGTGCGCATAACCGACAGCATAGACACCTACCGCGACCTTCTATCCAGCGCCCTCGACAGCTTCCTCTCCATGCAGAGTAACCGCCTGAACATAACGGTACAGACGCTGACCGCTGTGTCCATTATCCTGATGACTATCGCCAGCTTCACAGGCTGGTACGGCATGAACTTCCAGAATATGCCGGAGTTGAAGGCTGGCTATCCGGTATTGACAGTTGTGGTTGGCGTAGTGGTGGCTATAGAGGTTGTTTTCTTCAAGCGCAGGGGGTGGTTGTAAACTACGCGGAAATTTCTCGTGGTTATTTGCTGAGTGCCCAGACAATCTCTGCCATTTCAGCCAGCTGTCCAGCCAGGGCTTCTGAGGATACGGGTTCATCCACCTTAAATTGTGGACCTTCTTGGTGATAGATATATTCCCTTCCGCCCTCATTGGCGGGGACTTGCAGTCGTATTTGTTTAGATTGACCCTTCACTGCGTTCGAGGGCGTGTTTTCCCACTCGATACGTATTCCGCGCTTTCACCATCACTATATACATAACCATAAGGGAAATCTACTTGCGTTTGTTTGCCCGCGCCGCTAATGAGTTCTGACGTCCTGGTAAAGGCGTAAGGTGTTGGGCGAAAATCAGTATCCTCCTCTGTTAGAAGCTCCGTAAGCTCCGAGAAGATAAGCCACAGATTATTGTGTTGATAGGTTTTGGGAAGCCTTGTCTTTGCCATGTAATTTAGTCCTGTCTAGCGCCTCATCTCGCTTATTATCTCCGCAACGTTGGTTGGGCCGGGTAGGTGTCTGCCTATTTCTGCTGCTAACGCATCCAGGCTGGCTAGGGCGGCGCGTATTTCAGCCTCATTGGGCTGGCGACTTGCAGGCACCAGCAAAGCAACCACCTGGCCGTGGCTGGTTACTTCTATAGTTTCCTCTTCTTGGACATTGCGAATTGCCTCGCTCATATGGGCCTTCAGGTCTCGTATTCCCATCGTTTTTACCATTTAGCACTCCCTATAGTTTAGCCATCTCGCGGGACAGGTGGCCGCGAAAAATTTATAGTCCCAACCATACGATAGTCTTACCACTGCTTTCAATATCGAAAAGGGTGGCCTTGAGCCACCCCTTCAATTTGTGCCCGTTAATGGATTTACTCTATCCCGTCCCCCGCGCCGCCGGCGCTAGCGCCAGCCCCCGACAATTCCGGTTCGCGGGCATCGCCTTCAAGGTCTTTCCCCAACTGGGCCTCCACGCCCCGCTCGCCCTTCTGCCCCCGCTTGCCGCCGCCTTTTTTGGTCGGAGCGTTCATCTCCTCATACTCACCCTGCGAGTTCAGCTTCAGCAGCCCCTCCTCAACCGTCACATACACCGTCGTATCGGGCAAGTATCGCTGCTCCAGCATCCCCTCCGCCAACGGGTCCTCGATCAGGTTCTGGATAATGCGGCGCAAAGGCCGAGCGCCGAAGTTGTGGTCGTACCCCCGCGTCGAGAGCAGTTCCATAGCAGTGTCCGTCACACGCAGTTCGATGTTCTGCTCCCGTAGCTGTGTGCGCACCCGCGTCAGCATCAGGTCCGCGATCTGCCGGATATGCGAACTGTTCAGCGAGTGGAACACGATCACCGCGTCCAGGCGGTTCAGGAACTCCGGGCGAAAGCTCTTCTTAAGCTCCTGTAGCACCTTGTCCTTCATCGTCTCGTACTCACGAGCAGCCTTCTTCTCCTCGTCCTGCCGCACCGAAAAGCCGAACGTCACGTCCCGGTTTATCACGTCCGCCCCAACGTTCGACGTCATAATAATAATCGTATTGCGGAAGTCTACCTTGCGCCCCTTCGCGTCCGACAGCGACCCGTCCTCCATGATCTGTAGCAACATGTTGAACGCTTCCGGGTGCGCCTTCTCGATCTCGTCGAGCAGTATCACCGAATAGCTCTTCCGCCGCACAGCCTCCGTCAGCTGGCCTCCCTCCTCGTACCCCACGTAGCCCGGAGGCGACCCCACAAGCCGCGAGACGTTGTGCCGCTCCATGAACTCCGACATGTCTATCTTGATCAGCGCGTCCTCACTCCCGAACATGAACTCCGCCAAAGCTTTGGCAAGCTCCGTCTTCCCCACCCCCGTCGGCCCCAAAAAGATGAACGAACCTATAGGCCGCTTCGGGTCTTTCAGCCCCGCCCGCGCACGCCTCACCGCCTTCGAAAGGCTTCGCACAGCCTCGTCCTGCCCGATCACCCGCGAGTGCAACTCCGACTCCATCTGCAACAGCCGCTCCGACTCCTCCCCCGCGATCCGCATCAACGGTATCCCCGTCCACATTGACACCACCTGCGCGATGTCCTCCTCCGTCACATATGCGTTCGGACCCTCGAGCGCCTGCGCGCCCACCCGCTCCATTTCCATCTCACTAATACGGCGGCGTGTCTGCCCCTCCCGCTCGCGCAGGTCGGCTGCCCGCTCGTAATCCTCAGACGCTACCAGGCTCTCCTTCTCCTTGGAGATCGCCTCTAGCTCCGTCATCGCCTCCCGCAACCCCGAAGGCTGCGTAGCCCTGTAGAGCCGCACCCGTGACGAAGCTTCGTCCACCAGGTCGATAGCTTTGTCCGGCAGGAACCGGTCCGTGACGTAGCGCGCCGCGAGAGAGGCCGCAGCTTTCAGCGCCTCATCAGTTATCTTCAAGTGGTGGTGCTCTTCGTACAGCCCCACAATCCCCCGCAGGATTTCCAGCGTCTCTTCCTGCGACGGCTCGTCTACCTGCACCGGCTGGAAGCGCCTCTCCAACGCCGCGTCCCGCTCAATATATTTGCGGTACTCGTCAAGCGTCGTCGCGCCAATCGTCTGTAATTCACCCCTCGAAAGCGCGGGCTTCAGGATATTCGCCGCGTCAACAGCGCCCTCAGCCGCCCCCGCCCCCACCAATGTGTGTAACTCGTCAATAAAGAGGATAGCCCCTGTGTCCTTTATCTCCGCGACGACCTTTTTTAGACGCTCCTCGAACTCGCCCCGGTACTTGGTCCCCGCGACAAGTGCGCCTATGTCGAGAGCAAGTACCCGCTTCCCCAAAAGCGTCTCCGGCACGTCCCCCGTGATTATGCGCTGCGCCAACCCCTCTACGATAGCCGTTTTCCCAACGCCAGGCTCCCCAATGAGGGCCGGGTTGTTCTTCGTGCGGCGCGATAATATCTGGATTACCCGCTCGATCTCTTTTTGCCGCCCTATAAGCGGCCCAAGCTTTCCAGACGCCGCCAGCGCCGTGAGGTCGGTCCCCAATGCGTCTACATACGGCGTGCGGCTTTGTCCCGCTTTGCCTCCCCCTCCCTGCGCCCCCCCGTAGCCGCTCGAATTCTTCAGCACTTCGATTACCTGGGCGCGCACCTTTTCGAGGGAAACCCCCAGACTTTCGAGCACCCCCGCAGCTATCCCCTCGCCCTCGCGCACCAGGCCCAGCAGGAGGTGTTCCGTGCCTATATAGTGGTGGTTGAGGCGGCGCGCCTCGTCCACAGCGAGTTCGATAACACGCTTGGCACGAGGCGTAAGCCCAATCTCGCCCATTACCATGCGGTCACCCCGCCCGATAATAAACTCCACTGCCGAGCGCACTTTGTGCAATTCAATCCCCAGGTTGTTCAGCACGCGGGCAGCAACCCCGTCGCCCTCGCGCACCAGGCCCAGCAATATGTGCTCCGTGCCAATGTAGTTGTGGTTGAAGCGTTGCGCCTCTTCCTGGGCCAGTTGCAGCACTTTGCGTGCTCGCTCTGTAAATTTGTCGAATCTGTCTGTCATCGTTTTTGCCTCTCCAGTACCCGACGGTGTCATCGCTGACTTTTATTAGGGTAGCAAGTTACTTATCGTAAAGGCAACAAATATGCCAACGTTGAAGGTAGTGGTACGAGAAACCGCAGGTCCGGCGCTGGGGATTTGCCCAGTCCTTAGCTCCGTGTCTGTGTGGGTGATAGGGTTGGTAAATGGTCGAACTTTACTCCTCAATACAATTATACAGGCTAATTACTAATTCCCAATTAATATACGCAACCAAGTTTCTAAAGGCTTGCCCTCAGCCCGCAGTCGCGCCCTGTTATGTTTAAGGATAATCGCCAAGCGTGCCCATGTCAAGTGCTAAAGGGATTATTTATGGCCTATTCATGAGTTAACACCTATGTCGGCAGGTGGTAGGTTGTTGGGGGTTGGAGACCAGGGGGTCAAGAACGCAAAGTTGGGGGTCGCCGCCGGGACGACACGGGACGACACGGGACGACATAGGAGGCCTTTGCATGTAGAATGGGCTTTGGTTTGTCGGATAATCATTTATACTATCATGCGGGCATAAGTATAGATATAGATAATGTAAGAAAAGTTGTAAGTGTTCAGAGTTGGGGTAGAGGAATGCCCGTAGGCTTGGGGGACTACTCCGTGCCTGCCCTGGTTGGCGCACCCGGATGTTTGGGTGTGTAGGGGCGTGATTTATCGCGCCCTGTTCGCGTACCAGGATGGTTGGATGGTAAGGAGAGAGGGCAGGCACGGGGCAGTCCCCCAAGCCTACGATTGCACTCTGACCCCCAACAATTATGAAATGAACTATGGATACTAACAGGAAACCGCCAATAGTACAACGAACACAACTAAAGAAGCTTCACGTCAACGGCACTGAGCTTCACTATGTAGAGCAAGGGGAGGGCGACCCCGTAGTATTCGTGCATGGTGGTCTGGGGGATTTTCGCACCTGGGGTCCACAGATGGGGCCTTTTTCGGAACGCTATCACGTTGTCTCTTACAGCCGACGGGGTCACTACCCGAACGCCTGGCCAGAAGATTACTCAAGCATAGAGATGATGTTGCATGTGGAGGACCTTGCTGCTCTTATAGGAAGGCTTGGACTGCGGCGGGTATCTATAGTGGCTAATTCTTACGGAGCATATATTTCGTTGCAACTGGCGCTGAAATACCCGCATCTGGTGGAGGCAATAGCGCTTGCCGAGCCGCCTGTACACCCATTGCTCCTCCGGCTTCCGGGTGGTCGGACAATGATAGAGGATTTTATGCGGGAGACCTGGGGGCCTGCTGGCGAGGCTTTTGCGCGTGACGATATGGAGGGAGGCGTGAGGTTGTTTGTCGAGGGAGCAGTGGGCAAAGGTGAATACGATAAACTGCCGCCCAAAGTGCGCGAAGGCATGATGAAGAACGCGCCCGAATTGAAAGCGGCGACCGCGACGGAGTTCAGCGTGCATATGCCCGACCTGACGTGCGAAGACGCCGCGAAGATAGAGGCTCCGACACTCCTCATGCGCGGCGAGTTAAGCCCAAAGATGTACTACCTGATCAACGATGAACTGGCGCGTTGCATGCCCCACGCGGAGCAGGCGTTGATAGCCGCGGCGGCGCATGTCCTGCACAGCCAGAACCCAGAGGGGCATAATAGCGTGGTGCTGGGGTTTTTGGCGAGGAGGTAGTTACGTACCCCGAATACGCCTACTATCAGAACTTAAATACCTGTGATATAATATGGGTCACACAGAATATTTATCCCCAGCCCTTACTAACATCGTATTGTTGTCAACCGTCAACTAAGGGTCCTTTACAATTTATATCATCTCTTGCGGCCTCCTTTCTCTGAAGGAGCCTATCGGCAGGGAGTTATTATCATAAAGTAAAGTGCGGTTAGTGCTCCCTACTAGCGCCTTGGTATGCAGTGTCATAGTGCGGGCTTGATCGCTGCAACCTACTCAATGTTGGAGGTAACTCTGTATGAGCCACCCATTTGGCGACTTGCTGTGGCAGCATCTAATAAGGAAACGAGGCTTGAGCCAGAATAAGCTGGCTATGGGCGTCAATCAGGACCCCGCCGTTATTGCGCGTATGTGCAATGGTAAGGCGCTGACCGGCCAACAGGCCCGTGAGCGGATCGTGCAGATAGCCGAATGGCTGCACGAGCAAGGGGTGCTTGGAGACGTGGGAGAGGCCAATGCGTTGCTTATCGCTGCAGACAAGCCAGGCCTCAATGCTGACCAACCCAAAGAAGCACAATTACTACAGTCTTTAGAGACATATGTGGATATAGCAGGTAACAGCAGTAATGTCGCTATAGGTATCCCACCAACCCCCGCACATCAAGCAGGCTCCGGACAAGCAGGAGCACCCAACACCCAGCAAACTGGTATCCCGCCCTGCCCTTTTCGCGGCTTGTTTGCTTTCCGAGAAGAGGACGCGGATTACTTCTGCGGGAGAGAGGTTTTCACCGAGACGTTGGTGGAAGCCGTAAAGACGCAGAGGAAGCCTTTGGTTGCCGTAATCGGATCATCGGGCAGTGGGAAGTCCTCGGTGGTCTTCGCCGGACTGGCGCCGCGACTGCGCGAGGCCGGAGGCTGGCTCATTGCTTCGTTTCGGCCTGGCGATCACCCATTCAATTCATTGGCCGCCGTACTCGTTCCCTACCTGGAACCCAAGATGGGCGAAATTGAGAGGTTGGTCGAAAATAACAGGCTGGCCGAAGCTTTCAAGGCTGGAAAGCTCACGCTGTTAGAGGTGGTCAACCATATAATTGAGAAGAACCACCCCGCCAAACACCTACTATTGGTCTCCGATCAGTTCGAGGAGTTGTACACTCTCTGCAAGGACGCAGCCGAGCGCCAGGCTTTTTTGGACCTTTTATTGGCAGCCGTCGCCACAACTCGGTCGAAGGTCGAGCAGGGGCAGGTCCCCAACCTGTCGGTGGTTGCTACTCTGAGGGCAGACTTCCTCGGCCCCGCCCTGGCATACCGGCCTCTGGTTGACGCCCTACAAGGTACCGACCTCAAGCTCGGTTCCATGACGCGCCAAGAGTTGCAAGAGGCAATCGAAGCGCCTTCTCAAAGGCAAGGTGTAGCAATAGAAGAAGGTCTGACCAAGCGTATCCTGGACGCGGTGAGCGATGAGCCTGGCGACCTGCCTCTCTTGGAGTTCGCTTTGACCTTACTGTGGGCGCGCCAACGCAACCGAACGTTGACCCACGCAGCCTACGACGAAATTGGCGGTGTTGAAAAAGCGTTGGCGGGATACGCGGAAGAAAGATATGGCGAGTTGAGCGAGCAAGAGCAGCAACGGGCGCAGCATATCTTCCTACAACTCGTGCAGCCCGGCGAAGCGACCGAGGACACTCGCCGCCTAGCGAGCCGCGAAGAGGTGAGGGAGGAAAACTGGGACCTTGTGACGCGACTTGCCAACGACCGCCTGGTGGTTAGCGACCGCGACGAAGCAACAGGCGAAGACACTGTCGAGATTGTGCATGAAGCCTTGATAGGGGGCTGGGACAGGTTGAAGCAGTGGGTAGAAGCTGACCGCGAGTTTCGCACCTGGCAGGAGCGAATGCGGGCTGCGCTGCACCAATGGGAACAAAGCGGCAAAGATGAAGGCGCTCTGCTGAGAGGTGTGCCCCTGGCAGAGGCCGAACAATGGCTGAATGAGCGTCCCAATGACCTGAGCCATCTGGAAGACACTTTCATCGAGGCCGGTATATCGTTCCGAGAGCGCGAGTCGCAGGAGGAAGAGACGCGCAAAGAGCACGAGGTAGAATTGGCGCAGCAAGTGGCGGGAGCAGAGAGGAGGGCGGCGAATCGGCTGAGGTATTTGGCGTCGGCGCTAGCGCTATTCGGGCTTATTGCTGCCTTATTAAGTGCCTGGGCATTTAGGAGTACGCAGGAAGCAATTCAGAGCAAAAAGGTGGCTGATGAAATTCTAACGGAGTCTCAAGCTGTGAGCTGGGCGGATGAGGCCAGGCTCCAGACTCAGGGTTCAAATGACTTGATTGCCTTGCTTAGTATACGCTCGCTGACGAAGAAATATACTGAACAAGGGGATATTATACTTGGCAAAGCCTCTATGCTTGGTTATCCAAACCAGAGATTCATAGGCCATGGGAGCGCTGTAGTGTCCCTGACGTTTTCACCCGACGGGAAAAGGGCGCTTACGGGCAGTTGGGACACAACAGCGCGGCTTTGGGACGTTGCCACTGGGGAGCAAATAGGGGAACCGTTCACTCATACAGGTCGGGTGCGAGGCACAGTCTTCCCGCCTATATCCGATACTATAATAACCGCCAGTAGCACCGATCACGCCGTGAGAATGTGGAACATAGCTGATAATATTCGGCCCCGTTGGCTGTTCACAGACCATAAAGAAGCTGTGGTTGCGCTAGCAATTTCCCCTGATGGGAAACGCCTGATTACGGGCAGTGAAGATAAGACGGCATGGTTGGTAGACGCTGCAAGTGGCAAAGGGCTATTTCATTTGCAAGGTGGGCACACAAGCGACATATTAAGCGTCGCCTTCTCACCGGACCGTGAAGGCAAATACGCTCTTACGGGTAGCAACGATGGTACTGCCCGCCTATGGGACGCGCATACCGGCGTTGACACTGGTAAGGTGTTTACAGCAACTGATTCGATATTATCCGTTGCCTTTTCGCCGCCCGATGGACAGTATGTACTTACGGGTGGCCAAGGTGGGTCGCTGCAACTATGGAACGTTCAAAGCGGCAATGAGGTATCACCGGACTTCGTTGGACAAACGGGAACAGTGCAAGGTGTTGCCTTCTCGCCCGATGGTAAGTATATCGTCTCTGGCAGCGACGATGGCATAGTGCGATTATGGGAGACGGCAACTCGAAAGGAACTTCGCCGCTTTACAGGTGTTGCGGAGGAAGCTAGGGGAGTTACCAGCGTGGCCTTCTCCCCAGATGGGCGCAGTGTGCTGATTGGCGGGGGCGATAGCATAGTGCGATTGTGGTATATAGATACAAAGCCTAACAATATACAGTTCATCGGCCATACCGATGCGGTGCAATCTGCTGTGTTCTCAGGGGATGGTCGTCGTGTGCTGACCACAAGTTCGGACGACACAGCACGGATTTGGGAGGCAGCCACCGGCCGGGAGACTATTTCGTTTACCCAACATACCGATGGTTTAGCACTTGGAGCGTTCTCCCCCGACGGCAAAATGGCCCTCACAGGCAGTTTCCAAAAGGATGGAACAGCGCGCTTGTGGGATACAGTAACCGGCCAACAAATTATTAGTTTTCCAGGTTACACTAAAGGTGAGCGCCCAGAGGTGGTCTATGGCATCGCATTTTCAAAAGATGGCAAGAAAGCGCTCACAGCCGGCTGGAACCACAAGGCCCTCATGTGGGACGTGTCCGGCAAAACGCCGCCTGTGGTATTTGAAGGCCATATCCATGAGGTTTTTACCGCCGTCTTCTCGCCTGATGAACAGCGCGTGCTCACAGCAGGAGCCGACGATGCAGCCTGGTTGTGGGACTTGAAGGGTAATAAACTGCATAAATTCGAGCACCCTTCCGGCGGCCTGTACTCGGCAGTCTTTTCACATGACGGAAAATACGTGCTTACTGCCAGTAGTGACCACAAAGCGTATCTGTGGAAGGCAACAGAGCCCTGGGACCCCAAGCCGATCAGGAGTTTCGAGGGCCACGAAGCCCTTGTGCAGAGCGCGCGGTTTTCCGCCGACGACAAACTCGTGCTCACCGCATCCGCCGATAAAACAGCAAAATTATGGGACGCCGAAACCGGCAGCCTGTTGCGCACGTTCGCGGGACATACTGCTGGCGTAGAGTCGGCAGAGTTCTCACCGGACGGAAAGCGCATTCTCACCGCCAGCGATGATGGTACGGCGAGGCTGTGGGATATTGATTATCACACGACATTAGATTACCTTTGCGGGCGTTTGGGCGGGCTTGATTTCACAGACGAAGAGCGTAAACAGTATAAGATCACAAACGCCGATAACCAGCCCGACAATACCTCCACTTGCCCGGCGCTGACGCCGACCAAATGAGCTTCAACCCGGCAGGCAACGAACAACTGACGCTGGGCGGGCGCGCCTACCGGGTGCGGGCCTTTGCGCCGAGCGGCCCGTTGGCGAGCAAGGCGCTGCGCGTTGTGGGTGGGCGAGCGCAGGTGTACCAACTGATAGACCTCGAAACAGAGTGGCCTTACGCCCTCAAGGTTATGCTACCCGCGTTTCGCGTGCCGCAATTGGTCCGCAACCACGCGCTCCTATCTCAGTTGGGCGCGCTGCCCGGCTTTGAAGCCTGCAAGCAAACCTATCTCACACCGCAAACCCACCCGGACGACCTGGAGATATATCCCGACCTGGCATACGCTAGCCTGATGCCCTGGATACCCGGAACAACCTGGGCTATGATAATCAACGACCCTGAGAGCAACATTGACCCGAACACCAGTTGGGAGATCGCTTACCAACTGGTTCGACTGGTGCGCCTGTTAGAAAGACAACGCATCGCTCACTGCGACCTGAGCGGCAGCAACGTCATAGTGGACCTGAATACGCGCAAGGTCACTGTAATAGATTTTGATGATATGTACTGGCCTGGCGCGCCGCCCCCTCTAATCGAGCCAACAGGCACGCCCGGCTACCGCAGGTGGGCGCAGGGTCAATGGACGCCCGCAGGCGACAGGTTCGCCACAGCTATCTTGGTGGCGGAGATGCTG
>JBBQIC010000039.1:0-17832 GCA_038324555.1 Chloroflexia bacterium | reverse complement strand
TGGTAAGCCCGACCAGGCTATAACGGTCTTCCAGAAGTTCGCCAAGGTTGACAATGCGCTCGCTATCGTCGGCCCCACCCTGAGCAACGAGGCTAAGTCTTCGGACCCCGAAGCCCAGAAGGCGGGCGTGCCCGTGCTTGCTGTATCCAATACCGCCGCAGGCATCACCAACATCGGCGACTTTATCTACCGCGACTCGCTGGCCGAGGGCCAGGTCATACCCGAGACTATCAAAGAGGCCAAGGATAAGTTGCATATAGGCAAGGTGTCCATACTCTACGCGAAGGACGACGCCTTCAGCAAGTCGGGTTACGACGTGTTCAAGGCGGAGCTTCAAAAGAACGGCATCACGATACTGAGTGAGCAGACGTTCGCTACAGCCGACACCGATTATAAGGCGCAGCTCACCGCTATCAAAGCTGACAAGCCCGACGCAATCGTGGTGTCTGCCCTGGCCGCGCCCGGACAAACCATCCTTCATCAGGCCCGCAACGACGTAGGCATAGACCCGAAAGTAATTATCATCGGCGGCAACGGCTTCAACTCACCCTCTGTGCTTCAAAAGGCAGGGAAGGCCGCAGAGGGCCTGGTGGTCGGTGGCGCGTGGAACATCAATGCAAGTGACGACCTGAGCCAGAAGTTCGCAGCAAACTACAAGAAGACCTACGGCGCAGACCCCGACCAGTTTGCCGCGCAGTCATACGCCGGTTTCTACATCCTAGCCGACGCCATCAAGCGCGCCAACATCAAAGACTACAGCGCCAAGAACCTCAAAGAGAATCGCGTCGCTGTCCGCGACGCCCTGCGAACCACCAAGAACCTCCCGACGGTGCTAGGCAACTTCTCCTTCACCCCCCAGCGTGACGCCAATGCCAACCACCCGCCCATAGTGCAGGTGGTCAAAAACGGTAAGTTTGAGATACTCAAGTAGGGAATAGGGTGAGGGAATAGGGTGAGGGAGTAGGATAAGAACTATTCCCTCACCCTATTCCCTCACCCTATTCCCTACCCCATACCTCCCCTGGTAGCTCTGCACGCCCAACAACCCCAGCAATACCTCAAACTGAGTCCCCTTGTTCTCCGGGTGGTATTCCAATCGGTTGCGCTCAAAATACTGCACCAGGTAGGTCTTGCCGTTGGTTGGACTCTTCTCGTCGAAGGCTTCGGATAGCGGGTAGCCGAAGACAGGTATGCCTCCGTTACGCTGCCAGTAGCTCTGCAACTCAGCGCCGATAGAGTGCCCTGTCTCTTTGAAATACAGCAGGTTGCAGCTTCCGCAGGGAGGCACAGAGCGGAAAGGCTGCTCGGATGCCCTGGGCGCGGACAGATCGGCTCCCAAGCGTCCCAATAGCACCTGCGACTCCTTGCCTCGGTTCTCTGGGTGCCACTCGAAGCGCGCCCTCTCTGTGTATTGCACTGTGTAGCTCTTGCCGTCCGCCAGTTTCTCCGTCAACTCGTCGGTTACAGGCAAGCCGAATTGCGCCACGCCGCCATGCGCAAACCAGTAGTTGAGGAACGCGCCCCGCAAGCACTTGCCGTTCTCCGAGAAGCATCGGTTGACGCCCGGAAGTTGGGCTGCAAGCTGCGGCGCGGGCTTTCCCGATACGGCGGCAGGCGCGGGACCTTTAGCGGGTGCGGGCGTCGGTGCTGTTCCCGTGTAGCTAATCCTGTATATCGTGCCGGTCGTATCGCGGGACGCAAACAGCGAACCGTCGTAGGGGTCTACCGCCAGGCCGACCCAGGTATCGCCCGTAGAAACGAAGGTTTGGGGTTCTCCAGATGGTCTACCGTCTTTGAAGGGCACGAAGACGATAGCGCGGTTCTCCGGGTAACTGATGCTGTGTTGCGCCGCGAACACACCACCCCAATAGCTCGAAGGGAACGACCAGCCGGTGTAGAAGGTCATGCCGAGCGGCGCGGAGTGCGCGGGGAATTGCGTTACGGCTGGGACCGTCCTATCACAATTGCTGCCCGGCAAAACGGGGTTGGGCTGCCTGTCGCCTATGCAGTAAGGATACCCGTAGTTGCCTCCGTCGGTCAGTTGATTTAGCTCATCGGGTGGCAGATTGCGGCCAATGTTATCCGAGCCGTTGTCCACGCCCCACATCAGGCTCGTAGAAGGATCCCAATCGAAGCCGACCGTGTTGCGCAACCCAGACGCGAACACCCGCCCGCCCGAACCGTCAGCATTGTACTGCCATATCGTGGCGCGCGCAGCCGATTCCGGCCCATCGTCCTTGTATGAGCCGACATTTATATACAGCTTGCCGTCCGGCCCGAAGCCGACCGTCTTGGTCTTATGCCGCCCGTCTGCTGGCAGGTTGTCTATGACGACAGAGCGCGTATCGGCCACGAGGTCGCCGTTCGTATCAACAAGACGCCATATTCTACTCGTTTCGCCTACGTAAACTGCCCCGTTATAGAAAGCCACGTTGTTTGGCGAAGCGAACCCCGAAGCGAAGGTTACAATAGAGTCGGGTGTGCCGTCGTGGTTGCGGTCGGGCAACACCACAATCCTGCCGGACGCCATGTTCGCCACGTAAAGGTCGCCTTCTGGCGAAAAAGCCAGGAAGCGAGGCGTGCGAAGCCCCGTCTCGAACACGTCCATCTTGAAGTTCGGCGGCAACTGTAAGCTTTCACCGCGAACAGTAGGCGTAGAACCCGAAGGCAAAATGGCAGCCAGGCACGCGAACGCCAAAATCAACAAAATCAATCGCCATCGTTTTGTGGAAATACCAACGTCTACCCGGTTTCGACCGTACATATCTCATACTCCTCTAACCAATTGGGCCGCGATCACAGTAGGGAGGCCGGATTGAAGGACTACCTAAGCCTGACAATCTTCGTATTTTTGCAATTGTTTGTATTGCAACATAGGCAATTGCCATGGTACAACAAAACGTACTCCTTGTCATGCGCCTCAACTTTGTACCCAGGGCTGAACTCGTACCCTGCGTTGAGAGCCTTGACACAACTCCGCCCCTGTACCTATAGTACTTCATACATGAGGATACTTTTTCTCACGCCGCGCTTTCCCTATCCACCCTTGAAGGGCGATACTCTCCGCGTTTACCACCAACTGCGCGTACTCAGCAAGCGCCACCGTATTACGCTTATCAGCATGACCGAATCTCCGGTTATCCGGTCAGATTACGAGCATATAGCAGAGTTGTGCGAACACGTATCGGTGGTTGCCCTCCCCAGGTGGCGGGCGATAGCGAACGTGGGCGCGGGCATGGTCTCACGCCAGCCTATGCAAGTAAGTTACTACCGTGCAGCGCAGTTCAAGCAGCAACTGCGTACCGCGCTGACAGGCGAGCGGTACGACGTGGTTCACACTACTCTTATTCGCATGTTGCCCTACGTATGGACCCTGAAAGACCCGCCTGTAGTCGTAGACTTAATAGATTCTCTCAGCCTCAATCTCGCCGACCGCCGTGCGCAGGTTCGAGGCCCCAAGCGCCTGGGCTACGAGATTGAATACCGCCGAGTGCGCGAGTACGAGCGCGCAGTGGTCGCCCACTTCCCGGCGCTGATTGTGTCGTCGGCAGCTGACCGCGAAATATTAGTAGGGAGTAGGGTGAGGGATGAGGGAGTAGGGACGCAATGGAGCGAAGCGAAATCCCGTGCGCCCCTACTCCCTCATCCCTCACCCTACTCCCTACTCCCTATCACGGTTATCCCCAACGGCGTAGACCTCGAACGCTTCCCTTTCCACGAGCAGATGGGCAGAGACAGTGATACGCTCGTGTTTACGGGTAATATGGGCTACCACCCGAATGAAGAGGCTGTGCTCTGGTTCGCAAGCCAGGTCTGGCCGTTGTTGCACAGTAAACATCCGAACTTATGCTTCCAGGTTGTTGGTACAAACCCAAGTGAGAGAGTGCGTGCCCTCGCCGCGCCAGGAACGGGCATTCAAGTGCTGGGCCGCGTGGACGACGTGACGGCCTACCTGGGCAAAGCCACTATCGCCGTGTGTCCAATGCGCTCAGGCTCAGGCATCCAGAACAAAGTGCTCGAAGCCATGTCTGTTGGCGCTCCGGTAGCCGCGACGTCAATCGCCAACCGGGGCGTACAAGGCATACCAGAACGAGACCTCCTGATAGCGGATGACCCGTCCGAGTTCGCCGCCTCCGTCGCCCGCCTGCTAAACGAACCTGACACCCGCGCCAATCTCGCCCGATCAGCGCGCACCTTCGTAGAACAAAATTATCGTTGGGAGCAGCACGGAGATAAGCTGGAGGCTATCTATTCCCGGGTCGTGGGTGAGGGAGTAGGGTGAGGGAGTAGTCTTTATTCCTATTCCCTCACCCTATTCCCTCACCCTATCTACACACTATGCCCAACAACCGTCTGAACGTAATGCTAATGACCGACGTGACCGGCAGGGGCGGGGCCGAGAAGGCTCTCGTTGACCTGGCGCTGCGTTTGGACCGCAGCCGCTACAACATAAGCGTGTGCGCCACGCGCAGCGCTGGCAACTACCAACCCCTGTTGGACGCTGCCGGAGTGCCTACCTTCATATTGGGACGCACGAGTCGCTGGGAGATATACAAGATGCTCAGATTGGTCCGTCTGTTCAAGCAGCAACCAGTACATATCTTGCATACCCACCTCTTTGGGTCGAACACCTGGGGGCGCATCCTGGGCAGGCTCGCGGGCGTGCCGATAATCGTCGCGCACGAACACTGGTCAACCAAATCGCGCCAGGAAGCGTGGGTGGACCGACTTCTCTCCCGCCTCAGCGACCGCATACTGGTCCCTTCCCAGGAGAGCAAACGGATCGTCACACGCACGGACCATATCTCAGCCAATCGAGTGAACGTTATATATAATGGGGTGGACATCGCGCAATTCGCGCCCAGGGACGACGCAGGCGTCGCCCGCCGCGAACTGGGCGTCCCACCCGGCGCGACGCTGATTGGCTATGTAGGCAGGCTCAGTCCTGAAAAGGGAGGCCAGGATATTCTCATCCGCGCCGTATCGAGGGTGCGGCAAACAAATCCGAACGTCCGCCTGGTGGTCGTAGGGGACGGCCCTCTGCGCCCCGGCCTGGAGAAGTTGGCGGCGACCTTGGACGAACCCGTGATCTTCACGGGTCTGCGCGCCGACGTTGCCCGCTTGCTGGCGGCGATGGACATATTCGTGCTGCCCTCGCTGCACGAAGCCCTGCCGATAGCCGCTCTCGAAGCCATGGCAACGCGCTTGCCGGTGATAGCAACCCTCGTGGGCGGCAATCCCGAAGTAGTGCAAGAGGGAGTGACCGGCCTGCTCGTCCCACCCGGCGATGAAACAGCCTTATACAAAGCAATTATGAAACTCTTATCTGAACCAACCCTGGCCTCTAATATAGCCGCCGCAGCCCAGGCCCACGTCAATGCCAACTTCACGCTGGACCAGATGGCCCGGCGTGTAGAGGCGCTGTATGATGATCTTGCTGGCGGCAAGCTCAGGGTGAGGGAATAGGGTGATGTTGTTGGGGCACCCGGCCGTGTGCCCCTACAACATCACCCTATTCCCTCACCCTACTGCACACATACTGTATAAACTAAACTAAAGGACAGCCTTTTATGGAAATCAGAACATATCTTGGCATTATTGGTCGCTATTGGTGGGTGATAGCTCTTGTCGTGGTGGGCGCTATGGGGGGCGCCGCCGCGCTCGACGCTGTAAAGGCGCCGGTCTACACTACCCATGCGCGGGTAGTCGTGCGGCCTAAACCGGGCATAACAGATGAGCGGACTCTGGCTGACATCCTGGGTCAACTGGCCGCTCTCTACCTCGCCAATACCTTCGCCCAAACTTTCACTTCCGCCCAGGTGAAGGCCGACACCCTGAAGGCGCTAAACGTTTCCAGCGGTCAGGTACAATCCTATACACTTGCCGCTAATAGGTTGCCCGATACTATCGTAATAGACGTGAATGGTAGCGGTCCCGATCCTACGTTTCTCGCCAATTATGTCAATGCCACCGTTACCGCTGCCGTTAATGATTCGCGCGATCTCTTCCGGGTTGTAGAGATGATGCCTCTCGATGCTGCTGCGATCCCGCGCCAACCTAGTTCGCCCGTACCGACGCGCGATATTCCTACCGGCGCAGCCCTGGGGCTTGCCATCGGCGTTCTGCTGGTACTGCTCATAGACTATCTGCGTGGCGAGGTAATCTCTGTAACCAGGCGCGGCCAGGCTGCCGCATCGGGCACGACAATCGGACCAGACCCCACAACAGTCCAGCCGTCCGCTTATGCCGACTGGACCCGGCCAATGGAAACGGTAGGGGAAGCTCCGCCCCTAATAGCTGAAGATAACCAGGCCGATGCTACCGGCGGAGGATGGCTACCCACCCGACGCCAGCGCAAGCAATCTGCCGGAAGGGATAGAGGATAGCAGGGTGGCTGCCGTAACCTTCCAGGGCGTCCCTCGTGCCCCACTCAACGTAAATGTTAAGCGGGCCTGTGCTGCACTTGCGATAGCAGTGGGCGTGGCGCTCGGCGCGGCTGCGGCTTCCGGTGTCCCGATCAAATTCGTCATAGCGGGGGCCATCGCGCCGTTCTTGCTGGGGCTGGTTCTGGCGCGGCCCCACCTGGCGGCTATCGCCTACGTGGTGGCGATTTACACCGACCTGCTCAGCCTCCTTGTGCAGTACCAGGGGATGCCGCCTCTAGCGCGCTTCGTGGGCCTGGCGCTACTCTCCGCCGTGCTCGGTTATAAGCTGGTCGTCCGGCGCGAACGCTTCGTGAACGATCCCGCCATGACCAAATGGATGCTCGCTTACGCCTTTTCGGTGGCGCTCGGCCTGATTTATGCGCGCGCCCCCGACCTCGTAATGGGTGACATTATCGAGTTTGTCCGCAACTTCATCCTTTACCTGATCGTCCTCAATACGCTGACTACGGCCAAACGGCTCAGGACCGCCCTCTGGCTGACGCTGGGGATGGGGGTATTGCTTGCCTTGCTCACCGTCTACCAATCAGTCACCCACCGTTTCGACAGCGACTTCAGCGGCCTGGCGCAGTACAGGATAAGCGAGATATCGGGAGGAAGCGACGCACCCAGGCCCAGCGGCCCCGTCTCCGACCCCAACTACTACGGCCAGCTACTGCTGATAGTGCTGCCTCTTGGGCTTTACCTGCTGTTTGAGGGGCGCACGCTGCTCATACGCTTGTTGGGCCTCTTTTCTTGCGCGGTCCTGGCGGTGGCCCTGGTTTTCACCTACTCTCGCGGAGATGCGCTGGCGCTGGTGTTTCTCATTGGCGCAGCCGCCATTTACAAACGCCCTCCCCTCGCATATTGGATAGGGGGTATACTCGCACTGTTCATACTTGTGCCTCTGCTGCCGCAAAACTACGTGTCGAGGCTATCCACTGTGGTGGATGTAGCGCAAGGGAACCAGCAAGCGGTCCTGGAAGAGTTCTCCATCCGAGGTAGAATAGGGGCTATAGATGCAGCCGTCAGCATGTTCCTTGACCATCCCCTGTTAGGCGTGGGGCGTGAAAATTACCCGTTATACCAGGCTCAATATCTAGCAGGAACCCAGCTTGCGTTCCAATCGAAGGGTATCCCTCCACACGACCTCTACCTGGAAGTGGCGGCGGAAACCGGCATAGTCGGCCTGGTGATATTCGCTGGCCTATTAGCGGCAACAGCCCGCGCCCTGTGGCAGGCGCGCCGCCTCTTTTTATGGATAGGCGACCGCCCCCAGGCGGAACTAACCTCGTGGCTCGGAATTGGGCTGATGGCTTACCTGGTAAGCAGCTTATTCCTGCATGGGGCTTTCCTGTATATGCTGTGGCTGCAAATTATAATGATAGCGACGTTGCGCCAGGTTGCGCGCACCGAGGTAGGGAGTAAGGTGAGGGAATAGGGTGAGGGCCAATGCTTCACCCTACTCCCTCACCCTATTCCCTACTCGAAAGGAAGCAGACAATGGCTCGTTCCGCAGTGACTGTGCTGGCTTACCATCGTATTGCGTCGCCGGACGATCCTGATCTTTCTCCGACGGTGATTGATGCGTATCCAGCCGACTTTGAGGCGCAGATGCGCTATGTGGCTTCGCGTTATAACGTGGTCTCTTCGTGGGACCTCGTGCGAGCGTTGCGGGAAGGATATACTCTGCCCAGGCGGGCGCTTATTATCACCTTCGACGATGGCTACAGGTCGTTCAAAGACGCAGCCCTGCCCGTCCTCCAACGCATGGGCGGCCTGCCAGCGTCGCTCTTCGTGGTAACGCATTACGTAGGTGCTATGGGTGCGCCCTTCTGGTGGGACGCGCTCTACAGGGCGCTGATGCGCACTCAGCAGGGCTATATAGAAGTCCCCGGCGTTGGAATCCTACCTTTGGAGACACCCAACCAACGCCGCGCTGCCTACGACCGCCTCGCGCCTATCGTCGAACGCATCACCGAAGAGAAAGCGACCCATATGGTCAATGCTGTCATCGAGCGTTGCGGAGTCGAGCCGAGTCAGGAGCGATACGTGCTCAACTGGGAGGAAGTTGAGGATTTGGCCCGCGCGGGGGTAGCTGTCGGGGCGCACACGCGCCATCACGTAGTGCTCGCGCAGACCTCGCCCGACAGGGTGCGGTCGGAGATCGCAGGCTCGTGGGCCGACCTGCGGGCGCGTCTGCCCGACCCACTGCCCATCTTCTGCTACCCAAGCGGCAAGCCCCACGCCGTGAACGCAGTCGCGGCGCAAACGGTGCGCCAGGCAGGCATGGTAGGAGCGTACACAATGGTCGCCGGGCTGAACGTGCTGGGCAATACCAACCCCTACACCCTCTACCGCGTAGGCATGGAAGCCGGAGAGTCTCTGCCCAGATTCGCCATCAAAATAGCGGGCGCTGGTCGCGCTTATCGCAAGTTGAAATCCCTCGTCAGCCGCAAAGCCTCTGCCGAATTCAGTTTTAGGGAATAGGGAGAGGGAATAGGGTGAGGGAATAGTTCTTATCCTATTCCCTCACCCTATTCCCTAGCCCGCCCATACATCCAACCAGCTATTCGATGGCCGACAGCGCCAGGCATGGAAGACTCTGGGCCAATATGCCTGGGGGTCAGGAGTCCTTCCCGGCATAGCTTCCACATGGCGCACCGACATGCGAGCCATCAGCACAGCAAGCAAAATGGGCGCCAGCCCGCGCGGTAATTCTATAGCCGCGTGGTAATCTGTCAAAGCGAGCTCGACGTGTCCGGCGAGCCAGGTTCGCTGTATAAAGGCGCGGCTGAGGGCCACCTCGTATTCCATCCACCCCATCGGCCTCCATGGAAAGTCACGCGAGTAGGTCGTACAGAAGAAGAGCATGTCGAACCCACCCAGCGACACTTGGCGGTAGTGCTCCCAATCAACCACGTACAGACCCCCGGCGCGCGAGTACGGCGACAACAGGTTAGTGGGCCACAGGTCGCCGTGTTTAGCGATAAGGGGTACGCTCTGTCCTAAGTGCTCTTTAGCTGCGCAGGTAATCCCGTCTATTGCCTGGCGTGGCACGAAATCGTCTCCAAAGAGTTGAGCAAATGTCCGCAGGGGGGCCTCTATGTGTTCCTCGATCAGCGCCTCATCCAACGGCCTGTGAGCCTGCAAAGTAGCCTGAGCGAAGTGCCCCAGCCAGGATGATACCCGCGCAAAGTGGTCGTCTACCAGTAACCGGGGCCACAGGTTGCCGCGAAGTTGCGAATAAATAGAGCGAGAGGGGATATAGCGTTGAATCATCACGACCGTATCAGGACCGGACTCGAAAGGTCCCCAGGACGGTGGGCAGCTATCCAGTAAAACGGGATTAGACGTAGCGCGCACCTGTGATATGGCAGCCTGCTCCCTCACCAGTCCCCGCGCCCATGCGCCGCGTCCCCACTTGACGACCGCAAAGGGCTGCTCTGCGCCCGCCTCTGAGAGAAACGCCAGGCGTCTATCACGCCCACTGTCGGGGCCTCCCGCGTGCAAGAGGGAGAGCGGATCTCGCACTTTCTTACCGGCTACCTCGTTCAGCAATTCGCCGGACAACACTCCGTTCAGTAAGGCGATCATCCCAACACCCTACTACGCCACACGGGCAGGCAGTTTATCGTGCGACGTTGCGGCAGCCAGCGATACAGTATGCGCGCCAGCCAGACACGAGTAGTGTAAGGGGGATTCAGTTCGAGAGTAAGACGGCGCATAGACGAGGAAGCAGGTCGCAAATGCCAGTTCCCTTCTTGCCCAGGCTCGATAACGTGCCAGGTGGAAGGGGATAGTCCGCACGTAGAGGCGCGCATCCTCCCAGGAAGGCGCTTATCGCGCAGGCAGCAAACAAGGAGCAAACCGCCAGGAGCCAGCATTTCCGCCAGTCGCGACCACAACTCATCGGGCAATTTCCTGGTGGCCCGACAGTCCAGGACGATTAGCGAGTATGATATAGTGGAGGGTATTTGATCGAGAGTTGGAGCTTGTTTGGCGGCGAGGATTTTTGTAATAGCGCCGGATCGATATCGAACTGAGCCTGAACTGCCAGGAACTAGCCAGAGCCAATGGTCGCTCGCCCATAAAGGCAACGCCACCGACCAAGCCGGTAGAACTTGCCCCTGGGTATGCGCTGGACCTGTCCCCTTGGCGCTACTCTGGGCAACCTCAGAACTTGGGAAAGCTCGGCTCGCTGCTGAATGGGGGATGGAATTACGGTCCCCCACCCCTCTCGAAGGTTTGTTAGCTGGAAATGTCACCCTACTCCCTCACCCTCTGTGGCCGTTGCACCGCGCCTCAACATGCTCCGCGCCAGGGTAAGCATCCTCAGCACAGCCTCGCGGTCCAGCAGCCAGATCACGACCGCGTAAATCAACCCGCCTGCCAGGATACAGGCGGCCAGCATCGGAACGCTCCGTTGCGTAGGGTCTAACAAGAAGAGCGCACGCATAGCAGCAGCCATGATGATAGCCGCGCCAATCGGAGGCGATATGATGCGCAGGTTCGAGAGGACGCTTACATGTACAATGCGCGAAACCACCGCCATGTCAATAATCATACTCACTATGCGCGCCCCCAACTGGCCCCAGGCCACTCCCTCTATGCCATAGTTAGCGGCCCCCCACCACAAAACGGGCACCAGGATCGTCAGTTTGACAAAGCCCAGGCGGTTGAGAATGTCGGGCCTGCCCATAGCCTTGTAAATCACCCCAGGCCAGTGCCCGATCCCGCCTATCACCATATATATTGTCAATACTTCCATCACAGGGATGGCAGGTTCCCACTGCGGCTTGAAGAGCACGCGCATCAGTATCGGCGTAATCGCGTACAGGCCGAACCCCATTGGCGCGAGGATCACCATCATGTAGTGCTGCATTCTCAAGTAGGCATCGCGCAAAGAAGCGAGGTCAGCCTGCAAACGCGCAGCCACAGGAAACGCAACGTTGGATACCGCCTGCGCCAGGTTTCTGATAATAAGTTCAGGGATGCGGAAAGCCAGCGTGTAAAGCCCAAGCGCGGCCTCCCCCAGCAAGCGCCCGATTATCAGGTAGTCAACATCGGTCAGGAACGTGCCCAAGCCGTTCACCATCATGATATGCACGCTGTACCCCAGCATTGGCCGCACCAGCCTGCGCTCTATCTTGAACGTGGGCCGCCAACTCGACACCAACCAGAGCAGAATCGTCGCGCACGCTTCGCCCACAACCTGACCGATAACGAGGCTCCAGACGCCGTAGCCCATCAGCGCCAACGCCACCTGCAACAGGCCCTTGATGAGCGTGCGTCCCACCTCCGGTATCATCTTCCGCCTGAAGTCAATCTGCTTTTGCAGCAGGGAGTCCTGGGTGCTGCCTATCGAGGCGAAGAGCAGACTCAGACCTAACACCTGCAACAGGCTCACCACGGTCGCGGTATCTTGCGGGCTGTTCGTCTTGAAGAACTGTGCGGTCAGAGGCGCGAGCGTCCAATTCGCTAAGAACAGCAGCAGGCCTATGCCCGTGCTCAGGATGAACGTGAGGTCGGCGGCTGCTTGCTCGTCCCCTTGCTGGTAGATGAGCGCCGCGCCGATGCCGAAATCGCGCAGAATGTCGAGTACCAGGATAACGAGCAGCGCCATCCCCACGAGTCCGAACTGCGCGGGAGAGAGGATGCGCGCCAGCACGAGAGTGGCGACGAAGAGTAGTCCCTTGCTGACCAGGAAGGCCGCGTAATTCCAGATAGCGCCCTGGGCGGCCTGCCTACCCAGGCTCACGCTGCCGAGGCCTTAGCGAGTTTTGAGTTTTGAGTTTTGAGTTTTGAGTTCAGATTAGTCAAAGTTGTTGAGAAGAAGTAGGATTGTATAATGAGCACAACTATCGTTATTATAACCGAGAATATCTATAATGGGTGGTATTACATCGTGGTAGAAAAGTATTAGTACCTTCCCATATTCTTCATTATTCATAACGTTCCAGGTAACATATAGGATATGTGCTGGGGACGCATCTCTTGTGGGTTATTTTATCTGGCATGTCTTCCCACTATGCTTACCAAGTAAATGTTCAGAATAACTCATGACCCTATGGGCCACCAACCGGGAATGAAAATGCGGGTGTAAGGTAGGGGCGCACGGCCGTGCGCCCCTACGGGTTGCTCCCTATTTTCAGAAGAATTGGGGTGCAATCGTAGGGGCAGGCCCCCATAGGGGCGAACTTAAGGAGGCTGCATGGCAAACAAACCCTCTGACCCGTGTCATTCTGAACGGAGTGAAGAATCTCTTCCCTCGCTTAGATGCTAGATTTACCGTGTCCCAGGCATCCTGCCCCACGACGAGATTCTTCACTCCGTTCAGAATGACACGGGTCAGAGGGTTTGTTTACCCTTAAGTTCGCCCCTATGGGCAAGCCCCCGTGCCTGCCCCTACGATTGCACCCCAGATATGAACATTTACTTCACAGAGTATAATAGAGATTGATAAATAACATCGCCATTGACCCGTGCCCATCGGCATAAAGAACTTAGACAGTGAGGAACCGGCGAATTACAGATAGCTATAGATGAAGCGCATACTAAGGTCTGCCCTCTTCAGGGCGGTCTACGAAACGGGAAAGCGGCTCAACGATGGAGGGATTACCATCTTGAGCTATCACTCCATAGACGAACATGGGACAGCCATATCGGTGTCACCTGGCCTCTTTGAGACGCATATGGCGGCCCTGGCATCTGAAGGCTGCCCCACCTTCACGATGGCTCAGGTGGGCGACCACCTCTCTGCCCACCGGCCTTTCCCACCCCGTGCCGTAGCTATCACCTTCGACGACGGCTTCGCCAACGTCGCTACTGTAGCCGCGCCCATCATGCAGCGTCATGGTCTCACTGCTACCATATACGTAATCACGGACATGATCGGACGTACAACCCAGTGGACTGCCTACGGGTCGGCCCTACCCTCTTTGCCCATTATGACCTGGGAACAAATCCAGACGCTGCACGATGCAGGCTTCGAGATAGGCGCGCACACGGTAACCCATGGCTTCCTGACCCATTATTCACAAGTGGACTTGGAGCAAGAACTAGGCGAACCTAAAGCCACGCTCGAACAGCGACTTGGCACACCCATAAAATCGTTCGCCTACCCACAGGGCGATTACAATCCGCAAGTTGTTAAGGCTGTGAAGGTCGCCGGATACAACACTGCCGTAACGATTGACCAGGGCCGCGCATCCCTGAGTAACGACCCATTCCGCCTCCCGCGCCTGCACGTCGGAGGCAACACCACACCCACGATACTTAAGGCTTATACAGTACACGCCATAGGTCCAACCTATCGCCTCATCAACGTCGTTATTCGCCACCTGATGGGACGCAAGACGTGGCCCCGTCCGGACTGGCGGGCCATACAGAGCACACAGACCCTTCGGTCCACCCAATAATCATAGGCTAATAGTAATATGACCCTAAAACGCAGAGACGCAGAGACGCAGAGAACCATAACAACAATAGTTCCTCTGCGTCTCTGCGTCCCTGCGTTGAGAAAGAGGTCCAGAAGCACACGCTGCTGGCCTGTAACGCCTGAGCAAGGGGTCGAGCAGCCGTGACGCGAGTCTTGCAGGCGATACGCACGGTTGACGCGCGGCAAACAGGGGGCGCGGAAGAGCTACTGCTGCTACTCTCCTCGGCCCTGCGCGAGCGCGGGAATTTCGACCCGACCATACTTTTGCTGCGTGAGCCAGACCCCAACTCCGACCCCGCCAAGGACTTCGGCAACCGGGCGCGAGCGCTCGGCATCCCCGTGTTGCCTCTACAAGACATACACTGGCGCTACCGGTGGCTGCGCGACATGCCCCGCCGCGCCGGAATCTCGTTGATCCATATGCAAGGTCAACGCGCCAACTACTTCATATGGATTATGCGGCGGCTCTTCCCGCGCACCTGGGGTCGCCTGCCCCTGGTCGCCACGGTGCATGGTTGGGTGCAGGACAACTTCGTGCGCAAAGTCGTGACCAGGTTGGAATTCGCCACCTTGCGCGACTGTGACCACGTAATAACAGTGTCCAAGCAACAGCGCCAGACCCTCCTCGGCCTCGGCTTCTCAGAGGACCGAGTGAGCGTGGTGCGCCCCGGCATCCCCTACCTGGCCTCAGAAGTCAGCCACGCGGCAACGCCGGAAGAGCGCAGCGCCGCCCGCGCTCGATGGGGCATTCCAACGGACGCCTACGTAATATCTGCCATAGGCAGGCTGTCCACCGAAAAGCGATTTGATTTATACTTACAGGTGTGTGCAATTTTGGCGTCCAAACTACCGGACGCAAAGTTTATGCTTGTGGGAGGCGGTAAGCAGGAAGCAAACCTCAGGGTGCTGTCCTCAAATCTCGGCCTCAACGAGCGGGTTATCTTCACAGGGCTGACACGAGACATGGCGAGCGTCTACGCGACCACCGACCTGCTGATGCTCACCTCCGACACCGAGGGCACGCCACACGTCCTCCTGGAAGCAATGGGCAGCGACATTCCCGTTGTCTCCACAGCAGTCGGCGGCATACCGGAGTTCGTCACATCCGGCGAACACGGTCTCCTAGTCCCACCCGGCGACCGCGACGCCCTGGTACAGGTCGCCATGCGTCTGCACGACGACCCAGCCCTTGCCAATAAAGTGATAGAGGGCGGGCGAGCAGTCGCCAACCAATTCTCGGTGGCCCGCATGGTGGAAGGCGTGGAACAAGTCTACAAAACCGCGTTAGAACGTTAGAACGTTAGAACGTTCTAACGCGATAAAGGAAGCATGACCAGAAAGATACGAGTACTACATCTGATTGACAGAATGGGTAGTGGGGGCGCGGAGACCTTGCTGCGCACCTTCGCTTCGGGTTTTGACCATAGCAGGTTCGAGTTACACATGATCGGCCTCCGCCCGGCTCTGAACTCACCGCTACCCGAAGAGTTGCGCGCCCTTGGTGTGCCGGTGCTTGAGCTTGACCAGCGCAATTCATACGATTTGCCTGCCTTCTCAAGCCTGCTCGCCTACCTGCGCCGCCACCGCATTGACATTATCCATACCCACTTGCTGGCTTCTGACATCATGGGCCGTATGGCAGGTTTCCTCACCCACAGGCCCGTCATATCCACGATCCACAACTCCCGTAAAGACCTCGACATGGAGCCGCTTCGCAGGCAGATGATGCAGCGATGGACGGCGCGTTTCATGTGCAATAAGCTGATAGTCGTCTCCGACCTGATACACGATGAAATAGTCGACTGGTTTGGCTTGCCCCCTGATCGCGTTGTCATCATACCCAACGGCGTGGACATGGACCGTTTCTACCGGGGGCCGGAGTTCGACCGGGCAGCTATGAAACATTCCCTTGTGGGTGGTGAATTTCCGGTTGTAACGAATGTGGCGCGCCTGGTGCCAGAGAAAGGCCAGAACTATCTTATCGAAGCGGCCCAGATCGTCACCAAAGTGCGGCCCGAAGTACGCTTCATAATGCTAGGCGATGGGCCTTTGATGGCCGATCTCGAAGCGCAAGTTGAGTCTCTCGGCATAGCCGATAAGGTGATTTTTACAGGCTTCCGCAACGACGTGGCGGACGTGCTGGCCGCAAGCAACGTTTTCGTGCTGTCGTCCCTGTGGGAAGGCATGCCCGTCTCACTGCTCGAAGCCATGGCGGCGGGCTGCCCCGCTGTCAGCACGCATGTGGGCGGTGTGGGCCAGGTGTTGCAGCACAACGTCAACGGTCTGATGGTCCCGCCCGCAGACCCCCAGGCTCTCGCCGACGCCCTACTTCAATTCCTGGACAACCCCGATCTCGCCCACCAGATGAGCGCCATAGCCCGCGACTGGGTCAACGAGCGTTATAGTATGCACGCCTGGGTCCACAAATGCGAGGCCCTTTATCTGGAAGAGTTGGCGCTGAGTAGAGCGATGGATAAGGGAGTAACAGCCATCAGCGCGTCTACCTCTTCACCCAACTCCCTCACCCTGCTCCCTACTGGCGGCAAACTCAAGGTCGAACTAATCAAAGATCAGGCTACCTTCGCCAGGATGCAAAACGAATGGGACGACCTTGTGGAACGCAGCAATGCAAGCGTCTTCAACTCGTGGGCGTGGCTCTATCCCTGGTACCAATGGCTCTCCCCAAGTCGGGAGCTGAGGGCGCTCACGGCGCGAGACGAAAGCAACCAGCTTGTAGGCTTGATGCCCCTTTATCTAGAGTGTCGCCGCATAGCCGGGAGAAAGGTAAGAAGGCTGGCTTTCCTGGGGGATAAATACGTAGGTAGCGAATACCTGGACGTAGTTGCAACCTGCGACCACAGGGAAACGGCAACGAAGGCATTTGCCTCAGCCCTGTATGGCGCTCGTTCAACATGGGACGTATTAGACTTGCTGGACCTCGATTCTGAATCGCCTACTATCCAAACATTGAGGGCTTTCTTTGCCGCCAGGCTCTTTGATGTGCATATCAACGAGGGTTCTGTCTGCCCGTTTGAGACCTTTGTAGAGGACGCAGGCTTTGATAGCTTCCTGCGCACTACGCGACGGCGCAGCAATTACATACGCCGGCGCAATTGGCTGCAAAAGCAACCCGGCTACCGAATCGAAAAGGTAGAAGACCCGGAGCGATTTGGGCCTGCTATGGGACATTTCTTTCGGCTTCACGGCCAGCGATGGGCCTCGGCTGGCGGCTCGGACGCCATCACCGGCCCCAGGTTGAAGGCTTTCCACAGGCTGGCGTCGCACTTGCTCGCTCAGCGAAAGCATCTGCGTATGTACACTATGATGCTGGGTGACACCGCCGTCGCGTCGGTCTACGGAATCCGCCATCGCAGCAAGTTTATCTACTACCAGTCGGGCCGTGACCCGAACTGGGAGGACCGCAGTGTAGGATTGGTGCTCGTCGGAGAGACCTTCAAGGACGCTATCGAAGAAGGCATGAGTGAGTACGACTTCCTCAGAGGCTCCGAGCCGTTCAAATCGGACTGGACTAAGAATCAGCGCCGGACGGTAGCCATCCGGATTCACCAGAGGAGTTTGAGAGGCAACCTGCTAGATGTCGAAGAACAGAGCACGAAGGCGCTCCGAGTCTTTGCCAAGAAAGCCTTGCCAGAGGAGCTAGTACGAAAGGCCCAGCGCCTGCGCCTGGCACAAGCCAGGGTGAGGGAGTAGGTTCTAACCTATTCCCTCACCCTATTCCCTCACCCTATTCCCTAGCTTAAGTACAAAAAATTGGTGCTACCTAATTTTGAAAATTAGGTATTTTTGCTGATGTTTTTTCCTATTTCTTAGGACTTACGCAAAGCAGACAGTAAGGGGAGAAAATGGTAAAGTTGAGGGATGAATATCAGCAAACTCGACTACTGCCAGTTTCTGTTGAGCAGCCAGATCAACTATACCCTCACACACATGGCAGACCATCTGCAAGGC